>JAEZMP010000642.1 GCA_023442215.1 Pseudomonadota bacterium | reverse complement strand
AATGCTGCGGCTGCTTCAGGGCGATGTCGGCTCGGGCAAGACCCTCGTCGGCCTGTTCGCCGCGGCGATGGCCGTCGAATCGGGCTCCCAGGCCGCTATGATGGCGCCGACGGAATTGCTCGCCCGCCAGCATCATGCCGCCATCGCGCCCTATGCCGCGGCGGCGGGCATCGAGGTGGCGATCCTGACCGGCCGGGAGCGCGGGCGCGAACGCGAGGCGACGCTGGAAGGACTGGCGTCGGGCCGCATCGGCCTCGTCGTCGGCACCCACGCCCTGTTCCAGTCCGACATCGCCTTTGCCGACCTCGCGCTTGCCATCGTCGACGAACAGCACCGCTTCGGCGTTCACCAGCGCCTCGCGCTCACCGCCAAGGGGCGCGGCACGGATATCCTGGTGATGACCGCCACGCCGATTCCCCGCACGCTGGTGCTTGGGATGTTCGGCGACATGGACGTCTCCAAGCTCACCGAGAAACCCGCCGGTCGGCGCCCCATCGACACCCGCGTGCTGCCGACCGACCGGATGGACGATCTCGTCGCCCGGCTTCGCGCCGCCGTCGCCGAGGGCCAGAAGGCCTACTGGGTGTGTCCGCTTGTCGAGGAGAGCGAGGCGAGCGACCTTGCCGCCGCCGAAAGCCGCCGCACCGCCCTCGCCGAAACGTTCGGCCCCATCGTCGGGCTGGTCCACGGCCGCCAGAAGCCGGCGGAGAAGGACGCCGCCATGGCCGACTTCCGCGAGGGCCGCACCCGCGTGCTGGTCGCGACGACGGTGGTGGAGGTCGGCGTCGACGTGCCCGACGCGACCATCATGGTGATCGAGCACGCCGAACGCTTCGGCCTCGCGCAGCTTCACCAGTTGCGGGGCCGCGTCGGGCGGAGCGACCGGCCTTCGACCTGCCTGCTGCTGTTCCGCCCGCCGCTCGGCCCGACAGCCGAGGCGCGCCTCAGAATCATGCGCGAGACCGAGGACGGCTTCCTGATCGCGGAGGAGGACCTCCGGCTGCGTGGTGAGGGCGAATTGCTCGGCACCCGCCAGAGCGGCGCGCAGAGCTTCCGCATCGCCGATCTCGCCCTCCATGCCGATCTGGTGGAAGCGGCGCGGGACGATGCCCGGCTCGTGCTCGCGACGGATCCGGAACTGACCGGCCCGCGTGGCACGGCGTTGCGCGCCCTGCTCTACCTGTTCCGCCGGGACGAGGCGATCCGCCTCCTTCGCTCGGGCTGACGACGGCTCGCTTGACGGGGCCATGGTGCTGGCCCATGACGCTGGGTCAACACGCTGGCTCATGGCGCTGGCCCGCAGGCCAGTGGCCGACCCGAGCCCGATCGACACGCCCGCTCGACCAGACCGATTCGGGCCGGACGGGCGCGCGGGCCAGGATGCTGCCTGTGGCCGCGAACGCCCCTGTGGACAGGAACGCGATGGACCTCATTCTCTTCGACGTCGACGGCACGCTGGTCGATTCCCGCGCCTTCATCGTGGGGGCGATGACGGCCACCTTTCACGATGCCGGACTGCCGGCGCCGCCGCGCGATGACATCCTCGGCATCGTCGGCCTCTCGCTGCCGCTCGCGATCGCGGCGCTGACGACGCCCGCCCAGCGGCCGCTCGTCGACGGGCTCGTCGAGGGCTACAAGACCCATTACCACCGGCTGCGGGTGGAGATGCAGGACGGCGAACCGCTCTACGACGGCGCCGTCGAGGCGATCGAGGCGCTTGCCCGCCGCGACGACGTGCTGCTCGGCATTGCGACGGGCAAGTCGATGCGCGGCCTCGACCACATCCTTGCGACCCACCGCCTTCGTCACCACTTCGTGACGTTGAACACGGCCGACAACGCCCCTTCGAAGCCCGACCCGGGAATGGTGTTCAACGCGCTGCGGGAAACCGGCGCAGAGGCCGCCCGCACGGTACTGATCGGCGATTCGAGCTACGACATGCAGATGGCACGCGCCGCGGGCATCCGTGGCATCGGTGTGTCGTGGGGCTTCCAGCCGGCCCGGGCCCTGCACGACGACGGCGCGGCGGTTGTCATCGACCGTTTCGCCGATCTGGAACACGCGCTGGCGGCGCTGCTCGGCTGGCCCCAGGCGATCGCGGAGACAACGCCATGAGCCCGAACCCGTTCGAGTCGCTTTCCGCGCCCACAGGCGAGGAGCGCGACGGCGCGGCCGCGGAGAAGGCGTTCCGCTCAGAGAAGCCGCAGCGCGTGAAGCGGTTCTATCGCAGCGCATCGGTGTCGGCCGATGAAACGGGCGGTTTCGTCGTGCTGCTCGATTCGCGGCCGCTGCGGACGCCCGGCAAGGCGATCGTGCGCCTGCCCGCGGAAGACCTCGCCGCGCTGGTGGCGGCGGAGTGGGAGGCGCAGACGGTCGAGGTCGACCCTGCCACCATGCCGCTGACACGGCTCGTCAACGCCGCCATCGACGGTGTGGAGGGCAATGTCGCTCCTGTGCGGGACGAGATGATCCGCTATGCGGGCTCGGACCTGCTCTGCTACCGCGCGGACGAGCCCGAGGGCCTCGTCGCCATGCAGATGGCGGCGTGGGACCCGATCCTGGCCTGGGCGGAGACGGACCTCGGCGCGCGCTTCATCCTCGCCGCAGGCGTCATGCCGGTCGAGCAATCGGCGGACGCGATCGCGGCGGTGGACCGCGCGCTTCCGCAGGCGCCCGCCCTGCTCGTCGCCGCCCTGCAATCGCTGACGACCCTCACCGGTTCGGTGCTCGTGACGCTGGCGCTGCATCGCGGCCGCATCGGCTTCGACGAGGCGTGGAACGCCGCCCACGTCGACGAAGACTGGAACATCCGCCTCTGGGGTGCCGACCGCGAGGCTGCTGAACGCCGCCGGTTTCGCGAGGCGGAAGCCCGCGCGGCGGCCGCGGTGGTCACGTCCCTGCGCGAGGATGCGCAAGGGAGTGGAAAAACGCGCGCAGCCGGGGAATGATGGGGCCGGGCCGGCAGCGGCAAGCGGGCGGGCGGCGACGCCCGACGCTGCGGGCAGGGAACGGCGATATTGCGGCTCCGCGCGGATAGGCATGGTTTGATGGTGGACGCGATCGATCTGACGGTCCCGGCCGAAATCGGCGCCCTCGATGCCGTTCACGAATCGATTCAAGCGTTCTCCAGATGCCACGACCTGGCACCGCGCACGAGCTATGCGCTCGAACTCGTGGTAGACGAGTTCATGACCAACGTCGTCGAGCACGGCTACGAGGGGCTGGAGCCGGGACCGGTCTCGCTGCGCGTGACCATGGTGGACGGCGTCATTCAGGGCGAGATCGCCGACGAGGGCCATCCCTTCGATCCGACGGCCGCACCGGAGCCGGACATCACCTCCGATGTCGCCGAGCGGGCGGTGGGGGGGCTCGGCGTGCACCTCTCGAGACACCTGCTCGACAGCCTGGACTATCGCCGCGCCGGCATCCGCAACATCGTGCGCTTCCGCCTGACGCCCCAGCCGACCTGACCGACCGGCCGCAGGGGTGCCGAAGCATTCCCGCCGAGCGCTTACACCCGAGGAACACCGAAGACATGACTGCCCTGACTGTTGAAGAAGATCGTATCGGCAAGGTTCTGGTCGTCAGCCCCACCGGCCGGCTCGACAGCGGCACCGCCAAGGATTTCGATACCCTGCTCGCCGGACGCATCGCCGAGGGCGACACCAGCCTGCTGCTCGACTTCACCCATCTCGACTACATCTCCAGCGCCGGCCTGCGGGTGGTGCTGCTCGCCGGCAAGCGCACCGGCGCCGGCGGAGGCAAGACCGAGCTGTGCGGCCTCGGCCCGTCGATTCGCGAGGTGTTCGAGATTTCCGGCTTCCTGTCGATCTTCAAGGTCTACGAGGACCGTGCCGCCGCGATGGCCGCCCTTTCGGCGTAAGTCCAGGCGACCGCGCGCCTTTCAGCGATAGATGCGCGGCAGGCCCCGGGCGAGGCGGATGAGGACGTCGTTGCCGATGGTTCCGGCATCGTCCGCCAGCGTCTCCAGCGGAACGGACGGGCCCACGATTTCCGCCCTTGTGCCCTCGGAGACGGCCCCCGCCGGCAGGTCGGTGACATCGACGGCCGAGAGCCCCATGGAGAGGCGGCCGATATAGGGCGCCTTCATCCCATCAAAGGCGACATGGGCGCGCCCGGGCACGGTGCGCGGCAGGCCGCAGCCGTAGCCGATCGCCAGCGTCGCCAGCCGTGAAGGCCGCAGCGTCGCGACATCCCCGCCATAGCCGATGGAGGCACCCGCCGGCACGTCGACCACGCGCAGCACCGGCGCCGAGATTTGGAAGGCGGGCGTGACGGGCTGGCGCGCCGGAAGGCTCGTTTGCACGCCATAGAGTGCGCTGCCGACCCGACCGGTATCGAAATGAAACGCGGGCGCGTGGAACACGCCGGACGAGCTGACGACGCTGAGGCGCGCGGATGGCCCCGCCGGCTCGATCGCGGCACGCAGCCGGGCGACCTGCGCGGCGTTTTCCGGTGCATCCGGGCGGGCGAAATGGACGAGCTGCGTCAGCCACAGCCTGACGTCGAGACGGGCGCTGAGACCCGCATCGCCCGCCAGCCGGCGGAGTTCGTCGTCGGTCAGCCCGAGCCGCATCAGGCCGCCGTCCGCCATCACGGCAACTGGAAAGCCATCGATGCCTGCTCCGGCGACTGCCTCGACATCGGACCACGACGACAGTACCGGCACGATCCGGTTGGCGGCGAACACCGCCGGGTCATGGCCGGCGAGACCGTTCAGCGTGTAGATGGCGGCGTCGGGCAGCGCCTCGCGCAGGCGCAGGGCTTCTTCGAGCCACGCCACCCAGAACAGGGTGCATCCCGCATGCCACAATGTTTCGGCGACCGGCATGAGGCCGAGCCCGTAGGCGTCGTGCTTGACGACCGCGCCGAGGGACGGGCCGTGAAAGGCCGCCTGCGCGGTGCGCCAGTTGGAGGCGATGGTGCGGAGATCGACCGTCACGGTCGCCATGCGGGACGGCTCGTCTCTCGTCCCGGGACCGCGTTCCGCCTGCAGGACGCTCACTCGACGGCCTCCCGCTGCGCCGCCGCACCGAACCCGATCTCGGCCCGGCCGTCCGGGGCGATCCGCTGCGCGACACCGATCAGCCCGGAAGCGAGATGGTGGCGAACCGCATCGCCGTCGTCGGCGGGGCACCAGACGGAAGGCGCGACCGCTTCCCGGTCCGGCCCGCGGTGGAGGATCAGCCGCAGCAGCCCGCCATATTTCTCGGCGAGATCGACGATGACGAACCCCTCCGCGAGGAGGTTGGCCCAGCTCACCGGGTTTTGCGGCGACGAGGTCGAGAACAGCTGCCGGTATCCGTTCGCGGCCGCAAGGTCCACCCTCCGGCGCGCGAGAAGCCTCTGCAGGCCGCGGCCGCGATAGCCGCGCGCGACAGCCGCACCGGCGAGCTTGGCCACAGGCTCGGCCGCCCCCACACCCAGAGTTCGGCGCGGCACGCCCTCGGCGGAAAGGTCGTGCTGAAGCACCCCATAGGCGATGAGAGCGGGGCCGTGTCGCACGCCCAGAATGCGACCGCCGCCACCGAGCAGCATCGCGAAGAACTCCCGCCGCTCCGGCTTCACGATGCCCGGGTCCGGCAGCCCCGCCATGCCGGCGAGATGCAGCGAGAAAATCTCGTCGAGATCGTCCGGGCCGAGCTCGAACCAGTCCAGCCCGGCATCGCCCCGGCCGCCTGCCGGGGTAGCGGCAGAATCAGCTGACGATGACTTCGGCATAGTTCAGCATCGCAAGCGGCGGATAGAGGCCGAGCCGCGAGGCGACCGGCATGTTCACGATGAAGGAAAAGCGCTTCAGCGTCTCGACCGGAATGTCGGCCGGCTTGATGCCGTCGAGCAGGATCTTTTCGGCCTTCGAGGCGGCGAGCTGGCCGACCGAATAATAGCGGCAGACGAGCCCGGCCACGGCGACGCCGGCGTGGATCGAAAGCTCGGCGGCGCCGAAGCACGGCAGCTTCTGCGCGATCGCCGCCG
>JAEZMP010000600.1 GCA_023442215.1 Pseudomonadota bacterium | reverse complement strand
GTCCGGGATCGCGTTCTTGCCTTTCGATGCCGGGCCGGTGACCAGCGCGGCGGCCTCTTCGGGCCGTCTCTCCGCGTCCGGTCCATTCCGGCTCAGCGGTTGATCGTGCGGACGGCCCACCCTCCATGCGCGGCTTTGAAGGCTTCGAGGGCGGGCAGCATGTGATCGATGCAGAGCTGCACCAGCCGCTCGCGATCGCCCACCTCCAGCGCCTCGATCATGCCGATGTGCTCGTCGCGCGACTGGCGGGCGAGGTCGGGATTGCCGATGGCGTAGCAGTGGATCGACGCGGTCTTCAGCCAGTATTCCTGGATGGTCTGCTGCAGGTACCGGTTGCCGCAGGCGCCGAACAGCGCCTGGTGAAAGGCGTCGTTGGCCACAGCGGCCTCGGCGAGTTCGCCGGCCTCGCTGTGGCGGATGTAGACGTCGTTGACGGCGCGCAGCTCGGCGATGAGTTCCGCCGGCGCCGGCAGCGGGATCCGCATCGCGGCCTCGCGCTGCAGCACCGTGCGCATGTCGTAGAGCTCGTCCACCTCCTCCGAGAGATAGTCGCTGACGACGGCGCCGCGGTTGGCGCGACGCCGCACCAGACCCAGGCGATCCAGCTCCTCGATGGCCGCGCGCACGACATGGCGCCCGACATCGAATCGCGCCCCCAGCTCCTCTTCCACAAGCCGCTCGCGCGGTTTCAGCCGGCCGAAGATGATGTCGTGCTGCAGGGTGCGAACCACCGCCTGCACCTTGTCCTCGCTCCGGTTCCGCGTCTGGCCCTGAGGCATCGCGTTCGTCATCTCTCCTCACTGTCCCGGAAGGCGTCCTTCCGATTTGCAGACCATTTCGAATGGCGACATTTTTGTCAATCATGATTGTTGACAATCTTGTCTGCGATTGCGATTGTGCCGCCCATGCCGCGAAAGACGGCGATCTGACGGCTCAGCGCACAGGATGTGCTGCGGGCGCTCCGGGAGGAATACTCAGAATGGCTGGAATTTTTGACCGCAACCTGCGCGGCGGCGCTGCGGGTGTGAATCGTCGCCATTTCCTTGGCGGTCTGGGGGTCACTGCCGGCGCCGCGGGCGCCATCGGCATGATGGGCGTGAAGCCGATTCTGGCCGCCGATCACCCGCCGTCGTTCGAGAGCAACGGCAAGAAGGTGAAGGTCGGCCTCGGCCTCAATTACGGGCCGTTCAACCAGCCCTGGCGCCGCGGCTGCTGGCGCATCGTGCAGACCGTGCTCGACGCCGGCGGCGAGATCGTCACCGTGCGCGGCGAGCCGTCGAAGCAGAGCGAGCAGGATTCCGCCCGTCAGCTTCTGGACCGCGGCATCGACGTGCTGGTGCTCGGCATCTATTCGCAGGAATCCGAGACGGCCTACATCGTCGAGGACGCCCAGCGCCGCGGCATCAAGACCGTCGGCTTCATGGTTCCGGTGAAGGATTCGCCCTCCGTCGCCGAAGACACCTGGGGCACGGCGACGCTGACCGGCTACTACCTGCAGAACGTGCTGCGCCGTCAGGGTTCCATCGTGCAGACCGCCGAGGACCGCGGCTTCTACACGCCGTTCGACATGGAAGTCGACCAGCTCAACCTGATGACCACGTTCGAGCCGCGCATGAAGATGCTGCCGTTCATGTCGGGCAGCGTCTCAACCTCCGACCAGATTTCGAAGGGCCGCGAGAACGTGCTCTCGCTGCTGCAGGCCAACCCCGACCCGAACAGCCTCAACGCCATCGCGTCGTGGTGGTGGCCGCTGACGGTGGGCGCCTCGCAGGCGCTGACGCAGATGGGCCGCAAGGTTCACCTCACCAACCACTTCTTCTCCGAGCAGCTCCTGAGCGAGATGCAGTCCCCCGACAGCCAGATCGAGTTCAGCACCGACACGCCCTACCACACGGCGGGCGACTGGGTCGGCAAGCTGGCGATCGCGCTCGGCCAGGGCATCGATGTGCCGGCGAACGTCTACCACCTGCCGGTGACCTCGATCACGAAGGCGGAAGCGGGCGCGGCCCTGAAGGAACTGAAGGAGATGGACGAGAAGGCCATCGCCCTCCTGAAGAACTACGGCGGCTGAGGCGGCAGGTCCGCGAAAGCCTGAACGGTCCCGAAGGGAGGAATTTGCTGTGCAGTCCGCTTCCACCAAAGCCGCGCCCAAGGCGCTTGCGACCGCGCCCTCGCAGAACGACCGCAGCGGGGTGATGCTCACCCTGCTGCGGCGGTGGGGCACGATCATCGTCATCGTCCTGGTCGGGGTGCTGTTCGCGGTCCTGTCGCCTTATTTCGGCACCGTCTCCAACTTCAACAACATCCTGTTCTCGATGATCGTGAGCGCCCTGGTCTCCATGGGCCTCACCTTCGTCGTGCGCGTCGGCAGCTTCGACCTGTCGATCGGCGTGACGGTGACCACCACGTCCATCGTGGTGGCGCTGCTCATCCCGATGGTCGGCGCGCCGCTGGCGATCGTGGGCGGCCTCGCCGCCGCCTGCGTCGTCGGACTGGTGAACGGGGTGCTCGTCACCTACGGCCGCCTGTCCGGCATCGTCACCACCCTCGGCGTGATGTTCCTGCTCGGCGGCGTCAACCAGTACCTCACCGGCGGCTATCAGGTGGCGGTCGATTACGGCGAGGCCGGATTCCGCTATATCGGCCAGGGCCGCGTCGGACCCATCGCCTTTCCGGTGATCCTGCTCGCCCTCGTGTTCGTCGTCGGCCACATCCTCGCCACCCGCTCCAAGGTCGGCCACTATATCTCGGCCGTGGGCGACAACCCGATGGCGGCCTATTATTCCGGCCTCACGGTCTACCGCTGGGTGATCGTCAGCTTCGTGCTGTCGGCGCTGTTCAGCGGCATCGGCGGCGTGATCCTCACCTCGATCTCCACCTCGGCGCAGCCTGTGGGAGGGCAGGGCTATCTTCTGGAAGCGTTCGCCGCCGTGTTCCTCGGCGCGACCATCCTCGGCAAGGGCAAGCCGCATCTGCTCGGCACCCTGCTCGGCGTGTTCTTCCTCTATATGGTCAGTTCTGGCATGAACATGGTGGGCATCTCCTATGCCACCCGCCAGCTCTTCAACGGCCTCGTTCTCC
>JAEZMP010000547.1 GCA_023442215.1 Pseudomonadota bacterium | reverse complement strand
CGGCGGCGCGGGGCTACCGGCTCATTCTCGTGATGCCCGAATCGATGTCGGTCGAGCGCCGCAAGATGCTGAAGCTGCTCGGCGCGGAGCTGGAGCTGACCGAGGCGGCCAAGGGCATGAAGGGCGCTGTCGCCCGGGCCGAGGAAATCCTGACGGAAATTCCCGGTGCGGTGATGCCGCAGCAGTTCATCAATCCCGCCAACCCCGCGATCCACCGCGCCACCACGGCCGAGGAGATCTGGAACGACACCGACGGCCAGGTCGATGCCTTCGTGGCGGGCGTCGGCACCGGCGGCACCATCACCGGCGTCGGCCAGGTGCTGAAGGCGCGCAACCCGGACGTCCGCATCGTCGCCGTCGAGCCTGCCGACAGCCCGGTTCTCTCCGGCGGCGCGCCGGGACCGCACAAGATCCAGGGCATCGGCGCGGGTTTCGTGCCGGCCGTGCTCGATACCCACATCTATGACGAGGTGATCGGCGTCTCCAACGATGATGCCTTCAAGCATGCCCGTCTCGCGGCGCGGCTGGAGGGCATCCCGGTCGGCATCTCGTCCGGCGCCGCCATCGCGGCGGCGGCGGAACTCGGGCGCCGGCCCGAGTTCGCCGGCAAGTCCATCGTCCTGATCGTTCCCTCGTTCGCCGAGCGCTATCTCTCCACGCTTCTGTTCGAAGGGCTCGATTGAGCCCGGCGCGCCCACGGGTTACGGCGATGGAACAGCACGGTGGGCCGCAACCGGTGTTCGCGGGCGACGAGATCGCCCGCTATGCCCGCCAGCTTGTGCTGCCGGAGGTCGGCGGCCCCGGCCAGCAGAGACTGAAGGCGGCCCGCGTTCTCGTTGTCGGGGCGGGCGGGCTCGGCTCGCCGCTCGCGCTCTATCTCGCCGCGGCTGGGATCGGGACCGTCGGTGTCGTCGACGACGACATGGTGGCGGTCTCCAATCTCCAGCGCCAGGTGATCCATGGCACCGCCGATATCGGACGGCCGAAGGTGGAGAGCGCGGCCGACGCCATCGGCCGGCTCAATCCCCATGTGACGGTCGAGACGCACGCGATGCGTCTTGGCCCGGACAACGCCGAGGCGCTGGTGACGGCCTATGATGTCGTCGCGGACGGGTCCGACAATTTCGCCACGCGCTATCTCCTCGCGGATTGCTGCGCGCGGCTGCGGCGCCCGCTGGTGAGCGCCGCGCTCGGCCGCTTCGACGGCACGCTGACGACGCTGATGCCCTGGACCGCCCGGGATGACGGCACGCCGAATCCCACCTATCGCGATCTGTTTCCTTCCCCGCCGGCGGAGGGTACGATTCCGAATTGCGAGGAAGCGGGCGTGCTTGGGACCGTGGCCGGCCTGATGGGCACCCTGCAGGCGACGGAGGTGGTCCGCGTGCTGCTCGGGATCGGCCGTCCGCTGGTCGGGCGCCTGCTGATCGTCGATGCGCTGTCGATGCGCTTCGAGACCATCGAATATTGACTATCGCACCGGTGCGCGGGAACGAAGGCTTGGATAACAACACCTTGGATGTGGCGATGACGGGCGGAAGCACGAACAGCCGGTTTCGGCGCGCCCTTGGCCGGCTGGCGATGCCGCTGCGATGGCTCGCCGTGGCCGTGGCCGTGGCCGTCCTCGTCGCCGACGTTGCCATGGCGGCCGCTCAGGCGCCGCTGGCGCCCTACAAGGATGACCTCTTCAAGTACCCGGCCGTGCTGTCCAGCAGCTATGGCGGCGACTATCTGACCATCCAGTACGTCAAGCAGCGCGATATCTGGCAGCGCGACGAGGTGTGGGAACAGAAAGTTCACGGCGAGTACGTGTCGCTGCTCGGCTTCGGCAATTCCGAAAGCCACATCACGCTCGATGTCGGCGACCGCCAGGTGAAGTACATCGCCGCCGGCCGGCGGACCGGCGCCCGCCTGATCGTGATCTACCTGCACGGGGTCGGCGGCAACCGCTTCCAGGGCAACAACGACTGGATGTTCGGCGGCAACTTCAATCGCATCAAGAACCTGATGGTGCGGAACGGCGGGCTCTATGTCTCGACGGATTTCTCGAATTTCGAGGCTCGCGGCGCTGAGGACGTGAAGGCGCTGATGACCACGCTCGCCGCCGACAATCCCGGCGCGCCGATCTTCGTCGCCTGCGGATCCTATGGCGGCGTGCTATGCTGGCAGGTGGCGGAAGACCCCGCCACCGCCCGCCTGATGGGCGGGCTGCTGCTGCTCGGTTCCGTCGTCGACGACAAATACCTCTCCGTCATCGCCTCAGAGAAGCCGTCGCAATGGCTGCCGATCTATATCGGCCACGGCAGCGACGATGCCGTCATCCCCTGGATCGGGCAGGAGGCCTTCTTCAAGAAGGTGAAGCAGGCCGAGCCGGCCTATCCGATCCGCTTCGTGCTGTTCGATACCGGCTCTCACGGGACCCCGATCCGCATGACGGACTGGCGCCAGGTGCTGAACTGGATGCTGACGGTCAGGGGCGGGTAGGAATAAGCATTCGCGCGGCGGCGGCGTTCCGTCGGCAGGCGCTCCTTTACGCGACGGCAATATCCGGCCTTCGACGACATAGCCGACGAGATGGCTGCCGGCCGCTTTCTTCCGTGGTTCGAACGGCTTGTGCCCGACGGACATGCGGGATTACGGCGCTTTCGATTCCCCGACCGATGCAGTATCAGTCCCTATCGGCGCGGAGATCATTTTGTCTCCACGCACACGGACGATTTCCTGTGATCGACGCGAGGATGGTGCCTGCAATGTCACGGCCGGAACTTGATGGAACCACTCCCCAGGCTCTGGCCAGCGAGGAAAGTCGCCGTCGCAGTCTCTACACCAGTATCGACCTCGACATGGAGGCGCTCGAGCGCAGCACCTATGCCCTCGCGCTGATCCGCCGGCAGCAGGGGGCCGCCAGTGCGCTCGGGAACTTCGCCGAGACGCTCATCACCAAGGCGTCGGAATCCTACGCGCAGATTTTCCAGGATCTGTTCGCGCTCCACATGAGCGGGGGAAAGCGCGGCGGCTTCTTCGTCGAGGTCGGCACGGGCGACGGCATCCTCATCTCGAACACCTATCTGCTGGAGAAGGTCTACGGATGGAAGGGCATCGTCGTCGAGCCCAATCCCGTCTTTCATCAGTCGCTCCAGAAGAACCGGACCTGCGCGGTGATGACCGACTGCGTGCTCGACGTGACGGGCAGGACCGTTTCGTTCGACTGCACGCTGGAGCCGGAATTTTCCGGAATCAATCAGGAACTCGGCGAGAGGCCGGTCTCGTCCAGCGATGTCGCCGAGCGGGAACGTCCGGTCCAGACGATCGAACTGACGACCGTGTCGCTCAATGACCTGCTGACGCGGGCGAACGCGCCGGCGCAGATCGATTTCCTGTCGCTGGACGTCGAAGGGGCTGAGCTGACCATCCTCAGCACGTTCGATTTCGATCGGTGGCAGATCGGATGCCTCACCATCGAGCACAATTTCGATGCGCGGCGCGAGGACATATACAAGCTTCTGGAATCGAAGGGGTACTATCGGGTCTTCCCGGAGATTTCCCAGTGGGACGACTGGTATGTCTCCGCCGATCTGCTGCGGGCACGCCCCGATGCCGCCGGTCTGCTGCCGCCGGAGGCGGTGATGCCGCCTGCCGAGCGCGCACAGGCCCTGGTCCGCTGGGCGGTCCAAGCAATGGAGCAGGGCGACTTCGACATTGCACGCACGCTGTGCCACCGGGCGATCGAGATCAGCCCGCAGCTTCCGGATGCCCAGCGCACGCTTGACGAGATCGCCCGACGCGATGGGCAGGGCGCCGAGCCTCCCTCGCCTGAGGCGGTTCCGCCTGCCGAGCGCACACATGCCTTCGTCCGCTGGGCGACCCGTGCCATCGGGCAGGGCGACTTCGACGTCGCGCGGACGCTGTGCCATCGGGCGGCTGAGATCAGCCCCCAGTTGTCGGACCCCTACCGCACGCTTGCCGAGATCGCCCAGCGCGAGGGGCAGGTCGTCGTCGCGCTCCATCACTGGCGCCGTGCCGTCGGTCTCGCGCCGAACGACTACTGGGCGCACATCGGGCTGGCCGACCTTCTCATTGCAACCGGCAAGCTGGACGAAGCAAAGGCGGTCCTCGAGCGCGCCGTGACCCTCTCGGAGCAGCCGACACGGGCCGTGGAGTTGCTGGGCCAGATCGGTAGCGAGCGCTGACACGGGTCGATATCGCCGACCTTATGGAATGAAGTTGCGGAGCCGGTTCTTTAGATGATCATCATTGCTCATGGCATGCCGAAGTCGGGCTCCACATTCCTCTATCAGGTTCTCGGCGATCTATCCTATATCCACAACAATGCCGATGCTCGCGAAGTCCGGGAGAGATACCTCTCGAAGCCGGCCGATCACTACCAGGATTTCTACCTGACGATCGACGACGATGTTCTGAAGGAAGTCGTCGAGCGGATACCGGCGGACGTCTTCTACGTCATCAAGACACATGGAATGATCTCGGATTACGCCAAGGAGCAGGCGGCGCGCGGCAACATCAAGATCTTCTACAGCTATCGCGACCCTCGCGATGTCGCTCTCTCCATGCTCGACGCCGGCCGTGCCGAGCGCGCGCAGAATCTCGACCGGTTCTTTCATCAGTTCCGCGAGGCGAAGGACGTCTGCGACTCGATCAAGCTCGCTTTCACCTGTGTCGAGCCGCTGATGAATGCGGCGCGGCTTCACGACGTTCCCTATTTCGCCATCGCCAACAATCAGACGTGGGTCATCGAGCACGTCGCGGGTCTTCTCGGCATGAAGCCGGCCGCGGCCACACTGGTGGAGAAATACAAGCCGGAGAACAACACCGACCGGATCGTCGAATTCAACAAGGGTGTCTACGACCGGTTTCTGGACGAACTCGAACCGCGCGACATCAAATATCTGTCCGAGGTCCTCGATCACGAGATCAAGCTGGTCGACGATGCCTCCCTGGCGTTCGCTACGCGGGAGGGATTTTCAGCGGCCTACGCGGAACTGGTCGACAAGCGGGACAGAGCGCTGGCGCTCTCCTTCGAAGCCGCGACGCTGACGCCCGTCCAGCGTCTGTCGCGCCGTGTGGCACGATTCTTCGGCAAGCCTGCCGCCGCGCCGCCGGCGGTGTCGCCCAACGCTCCGACGGTCTGTATCGTCACGCCGGTCTTCAACGGCGCAAAGTTCATCGACGACACGATTTCGTCCGTCGTGACGCAGTCCGGCGACTTTGTGCTGCACTACCACATTCAGGACGGCGGCTCGACGGACGAGACGGCGGCGATCGTCGACAGGTGGATTCGCCTCAACAAGTCCGGCCTGTTGCCGAAATTCTGCCGGGAGGTGCACATTACCTTCTCGTCGGAACCCGACAAGGGCATGTACGACGCGATCAACAAGGGCGTCGCGCGCGCTTTGCCGCCGGGCCACGACGTCCTGATGGGCTGGATCGGATCCGACGACCTCGTCGCCCCCGGAGCCTTCGCCACGATCTTCGCGATCCGCCGCCTTTATCCCGATGTCAGGCTGATCGGCGGGCGGGTCGCGCTGCTCGACGAGGGTGGCAGCATCACCAATCTGGAACCCGTCGGCGTGTTCTCCCGCCGCTGCATGTCCGCCGGCCTCTACGACGGACGCGCCATGCCGTTCATCATGCAGGAGGGAACGTTCTGGTTCTCCAGCCTGTGGCGTGAACTCGGCGGGCTCGACACCCGCTTCCGTCTCGCGGGGGACTGGGATCTGTGGCGGCGGATGGCGCGGTTGACGCATTATGTGTCCGTCGACAGCGTCCTCGGCTTTCACCGCCGCCGCAAGGGGCAGCTCTCGAGCCAGCTCGATCGCTATTATGCCGAGGTCGACGGGGTTCTGGACGAACCCTACACCGGGCCGTCAGAGGTCTATTCCGGCACGAGGATGCTGTCGGAGCCCGATGATCCGCCGTTGTGCGGCCGGGACGACTACGATCGCATCAAGGTCGAGTTCCAGCGCATGCGCTCGGATATCGCCAGCTTCCCCGAGAGCCCGCACGCCGCCACCGCCGTCCGCTACGATTCCGGCGGACGCACGTGGCTCCGCATGGACGCCTATGCCTCTCCGCCGCGGCCAGTGGCGGTGATGAAGGCGAGCGGGACCGTGACCCGGCTTCCCGTATTGCCGACGACGGGCTTTCTGCCGCCGCAGGGGCCGGTGCGCGACCACTATTATCTCGGCGACGGCTGCCGATGGATGAATGTCAGCCCGGCCTGCGGCGAGGTCATCGTCCCGCGGACCGGCCGCTACAAGGTCTCGTTCTCCGGACGATCCGGGCTTCCCGAACAGCGGCTTGCCCTCAGTGTCGACGGTCGCCGCATCGCCCGGTTCATGCCGACCGGAATCGGGTTTGATGGCGAGATCGAATGGCGCGCCGAATGCGTCCTGCCCGCCGGGCGCAGGGTATTTTCGGTGGAGGCCGTGGAAAGTGCCGTCAGTGAGGCTTTCTTCCTGCTCACAGGCTGGTGGATCGAGGAACGGACGGCGGAGAACGTCCGCCGCCACGATACGGTCGATCCGGTTGCGCTGCCGCTTTCCGCGCCGCTGGACGGCGACGGCGCGCCGCGCCGGCCGCGCATCTCGGTCGTCGTCTCTGCTTCCGGCGTGCCCGAGGCGCTGGACGACACCCTCCGGTCGGTGCTCGGGCAGGGCTATCCGGATCTCGAACTGATCGTCGCCGGCGGCGAGGGCGACGAGGTCCGCTTCGTGCTCGATGGCTATGGACGGGCGGTCACGTATCATCTGCCGCGGCCGGTTGGCGATGGCGGCACGCCTGCGCTCGCCGGTCTGCGCCGGGCGAGCGGCGCCCTTCTGGTCTGGCTGGAAGCCGGCGAGGTGCTGTTCGACGGCGCCCTGCACGCTGCGGCGACCGCCGCATCCCGGGACGACGACCTGATCGTCGGGCTTTGCGAACTCCACGACGACGCCGGCGACGCCGTTCTGCGTCGTCTGCCTTGCCTGCCGGCCGGAGCACTGTCGCCCGGCGACGTGCTCGATGTGGAGGGAGGCTGGCTTCAGGGCCGTCTCTTCGATCGGCCAGCGGTCTTCTTCAGGCGGGAGATCTTCGCGCGTGTCGAGGGGCGCCTCGGCGAAGGCCTGCATCACGTGTCCGATTTCGACCTGTGGGCCCGCATGGCCGAAGCCGGAGCACGCATCCGGATCATCGGCTATCCGATCGCGCGGCGGCCTGTCCCCCCCGTGCGCACCGTGTGCGACAGCGAGGCCCATCTCGCCGAACTCATGGCGCACGGCGGGAAGCTGAGGGCCGAACTCGGTCTGGACCATCCGTCCGCGCCGGTCAGCCCGCCGCGTCATCTCAAGGTGGCCGCCATCAGCGCTTCCGGACCGGGACGCCAGGCGTCCGCCTTCACGGCGACGGCGCGGGCGCTTGTCCTGTTGGGCCATGCCGTCACGTCTTTCTCGACCAGGGTGGACGAGGAGGCGGACGGCCTGCCGGCGGCGATGCAAACCGTTACCGACGGCGGTTTCGACGTGATGCTCGTCGATGCGTCGGCTCTGGCGTCGAGCGGCCTCGGCGGTGCGCCCGGCCTGCCGATCATCACCTGCGTCGACGAGCCGTGGTGGCGCGGCCGGGATGCGCGAGAGGGTGCCGCACGGCTCGCGGCGAGCGGATCATCCCTCGTCATCACGAGCGACGATGACTTGGCTGCCGTTCTGGGCGAAGCCCTCGATGTGCCTGTTCGCAGTCTTGCCACGGCGGTCGATACCGGCGTCTTCACGCCCGGCAGCCGTGCGCGGGCCCGCCAGTTGCTGGCCTTGCCGGAAGACCACCTGATCGTCCTGATGGACGGGGGAAATGCCGCCGGGGCGACGGCGCTCCTTCCCGTGCTGTCCGCGGCAGCCGCCGCACTGCAGTCGACGGCAGCGACGATCGTGGTGGTGGACAGCGAGTCCACTCTGCCGGAGGGCTACCGGCACCACGAGGGTGCCTTGCCAGTCGTGTCGGTCAGACCAGATGCCAGGGAAGAGACGGTCGCGCTCTATTGTCAGGCTGCCGACATCGCCGTGCTGCCAAGCGCGCGACGCCCGGGGCGGATCGCGATCGAGGCCGCCGCCTGCGGAACGCCGGTGATCTCGTTCGCCGAGGACGGCGCCGTGCAGATCTGTCCCGAAGCGGGACTGGGCGTGCAGACCCGCGATGCCGGGGCGTTGGCGGAGGCGATCGGCCGCCTCGCGGCGGATGCCGCCTTGCGGTGGGGAATCGGCGTGCACGGCCGGTTGAGTGCCATCAACCGGCATTGCCTGGAGATGGGCGTGGCGCGCCTCCTGACGCTGCTTGAGAGCGTGGGAGGGCTGGGGCTGGGCTTGCTCCCCGTCGTGAATCTGCCGGCGGCGCCGGCTCCCCTTCCGGTCGCGACGCCTGGCTCCACGGGCAGCATCTTCACCGCGCCGGAACCGTGGATACCGGTTTCCGGCATCACGCGCGGCGCCCCCGCCGTTCCCGCGGGCCAGTCCGGCGCGGCCCCCACGGGTTCGGACGAGGGCTCATGCTGGCTTGGCAGCAACGGCGTGCTGTTGCTGAGGGCCGAAGAGGATGGCGACCACCTCGTTCAGCTCTGCGGATACGCGAGCGGGCAGGGGGAGCAACTTTCCATCGTCGTCAATGGCGGTCCGCCGCAGGTCGCCGGGCGCCGGACGCCTGCATCAGAGGGCCTGGTAGAGTTCCGGCTGCGGGCCCGCCTTCGCGCCGGCTTCAACCGAGTGGAATTCTCTTTCTCGGCGGCGGCGCCGTTCTCCGATCCCGGGCAGGCGTACGCTCTCGTCGCGCTGCGGGCCTGGCGGGCAAGCGAGAACCTCTCCGGCTATTTCATCGACGGCCAGACCCGCTACGAGCGCGGCTTCGGAGGGGCAGAGGGACCCTTCCCGCAATTCGGGCTTCCCAAGCCGTTCTACTGGATGGCCGGCCTGCATGGCGAAGTCTGGCTTCGCAGCGCGGTGCAGGGCTCGCGTGAGATCGAGCTTCAGGTGCGCAACAATCATCCGGGCCAGACCGTCGAGGTGCGCCTCGGAGGGCTGCGTCTCGGCACGTTCAGTCTGCAGGAGACGGACATCGGCTCTCTCATCCGTCTTCGCTGCAAGGCTTCGTTTGACATCGGCGATCACCCGCTGGCAATCGAGGCATCGCGGATGTGGCCGGCAGACGCCTCCGGTCGGGAACTTTCCTTCATGATCGAAGATATAGTCTTCGTCGACGAGGAGTAGTTCATCCGCTTCTTTCACGTCGTCCGATATTGGCTGGTTCGAATGACCGTCATCGTACTGAAGTGAATGGCTCGCTCAATCCGATCCGGGTGGATATCGAAAGATGCGTGAACACACGGTCGTTGCGCAGAGAGAGGGAAATAATGCTTCGTTACTGTGGCGACGATACGTGGGAGTTTCTCGCCTCCCGTTGTTGACGCGTGTGGTGCCCGCTTGTAAGTGTGACGCCGTATCAATCACCCGTCTGCCGGATGCGTGACCCTAGGCCGGCGAGATCGCGCAGATGATTGCAGATGAAAAGCTATAACGGCATCCGTGCCCTTGTGACGGGCCATACCGGCTTCAAGGGAAGCTGGCTGTGCTCCTGGCTGAAACGCGAAGGCGCGGTTGTCGCGGGACTCGCGCTCGCGCCGCCTGACGGCTCGCCGAGTCTTTTCGACGAGGCGAACGTTGCCGAAGGGATGGACTCCCATATCGGCGATATCCGCGATTTCGACACCGTGAGCCGTGTCGTCGAGGCGTTTGCGCCGCAGATCATCTTCCATCTGGCGGCCCAACCCCTCGTCCGCCATTCCTACCGCGCGCCGATCGAGACGTTCGGCTCGAACGTGATGGGCACGCTGCATGTGCTCGAGGCCGCACGGGCGTGCGCATCGGTCAAGGCGATCGTCTGCGTCACGACAGACAAGGTGTACGAGAGCCGCGAATGGCCCTGGGGCTACCGCGAGACCGACGCGCTCGGCGGCAAGGATCCCTACAGCGCCAGCAAGGCCTGCGCCGAACTCGTGGCCGCGTGCTACCGGCAGACGATGCTGCCGATGGCCGGCGACATCTGTCTGGCGACAGCGCGCGGCGGCAACGTGATTGGTGGTGGAGACTGGTCGGAAGACCGCCTGATTCCCGACATCATGCGTGCGCTTCAGGCGCGTGAGCCGGTCATCCTGCGCAATCCGGGTGCGGTTCGTCCCTGGCAGCATGTTCTCGAACTCGTCCATGCCTACCTGCATCTCGGCGAGCGTCTTCTCGCCGGGGACCAGCAGTCGGCGGGGAACTGGAATTTCGGCCCCGGCCACGAGAACGAAGTCACCGTCGGCGAGCTCGTCTCGGCCGTCATGGACGCGTGGCAGGACGACGCGGTGCCCGTTTCCGTCGAGCCATCATCGCTGGTTGAGACCGGCTACCTGCGGCTCGACAATTCGAAGGCCCGCCAGCAACTGGGCTGGGCGCCAGTGCTTGGCTTCGCCGAGACCATCGCGATGACCGCCCGGTGGTACCATGCCCGCGAGCTCGGCAGCCCGGTGGCGACACTCGTCGCGGAACAGATCGAGGCCTATCGCCGCCAAAGGGCGCTCTGATGGAGGGGCGGGCCCTCGTCACAGGCGCGAGCGGCTTCATCGGCCGCGCGCTGACGGCGGAACTGCTGCGGCAGGGGTGGGGCGTCGTGGCGGTTGGGCGCGAGGCTGCCGGCCTGCCGCGGGGCGCGGAAGCGATCGGCGTAGCGCGTTATGACGACGCGACGCTTGGCGCGGCCCTTCGGGACGTGCGCTGCGACGTCGTGTTTCACCTCGCCGCCTACGGCGTCACACCCGGCGCCCGTGACCCCGAGCAGATGTTCGATGTGAACGTGGCGGGAACGGCCGCGATCGTTCGGACGGCGGCGCGCATCGGCGCCCGCGCCGTGGTCTATGCCGGATCGAGCGCCGAATATATCGAGGCGCCCCACGGAACCGCGATCACGGAAGATTATCCCATCACGACCAACGCCCTCTACGGCGCCGCGAAGGCGGCGGGCGGGCTGTGGGGCAGGGCGGTGGCTGCGCAAGAAGGCATCGTCTTCCAGTGGCTGCGGGTCTTCGGCGTGTTCGGGCCGGGCGAAGCGCCCCATCGCCTGTTTCCGGCGATCACGGCGAAGCTCACGCGGGACGAGCCGGTCGACCTTTCCCCCGGCGACCAGATCCGCGACCTGCTTTATGTCGACGATGTCGTGGCCGCGCTGCTGCTCGGAGCGAAGGCCGCCCTTGAAGGCAAGGCCGGGCCGTTCAATCTCTGCTCCGGGTTGCCGGTGAGCATCAGGGATGTCGCGCTCGCATTGGCCGACGCGCTCGGCAAGCCGCGTGACCTGCTGCGCTTCGGCGCGATATCCTACCGGCCGGACGAGAACCTCTGGCTCCTGGGCGACGCCGCGCGTTTTCGCGAGGCGACCGGCTTCCGGCCGCGCTTCGATATTGCCCAGGCGGCTCTCGATTTCATCAGCCGTTACGAATTCCCGCAGGCCGGAGTGCGTACATGACGGACAGCGCCGATGCCGCCCGCAAGCCGATCTCGATCTGCGTGCCCGTGTTCAACGAGCAGGACAACATCCTGCCGTTCTACGAGCGCATGCGGCCCTTCATGGACTCTCTCGCGGATCGATATGCCTTCGAGATCCTGTTCACCGACAATCACAGCAGCGACGACACTTTCCTGCGGCTGGCGGAGCTGGCGGCGCGGGACACTCGGATCAGGGTGCTGCGGTTCTCGCGGAACTTCGGGTTCCAGCGGTCGATCTTCACCAACTATGTGAACTGTCGCGGCGACGCGGCCATCCAGATCGATGTCGACCTGCAGGATCCGCCGGAGATCCTTCCCGAGTTCCTCGCCCTCTGGGAGCAGGGTTACAAGGTCGTCTACGGCGTGAGGCGCAGCAGGCCGAACGAGAATTGGCTCCTTCATCGCGCCCGCAAGCTGTTCTATCGCGGCATCGACCTCCTGAGCGAGGACCCGCTGCCGCACGATGCGGGCGACTTCCGGTTGATCGACCGCTGCATCGTCGAGGAACTCCGGCGCTATTCCGATCAGCAGCCCTATCTTCGGGGGCTGATCGCCGCCATGGGCTTCCGGCAGATCGGTGTCGTCTACGACCGTTCCGCCCGCGAGCGCGGCAGCAGCAAGTTCAATCTTCGCAAGCTCGCCAGCCTCGCGCTCGACGGCATCTTTCATCACTCCGTCATTCCGTTGCGGATCGCGACCTTCACCGGTCTCGCGATGTTCATCGTGGCGGCACTGGCATCGCTCTACTACGTGTTCGGCAAGCTTCTTGCGCCGTCGGACTGGCCTCCCGGCATCGCCAGCAATACGATCCTTCTGCTGTTTTCGATCGGCATGAACGGGATATTCCTCGGAATTATCGGCGAATATGTCGGTCGCATCTACAAGAACGTGAAGTCGATGCCGCTCACCATCATCGAGGCGACGGTCGATCACACCGGGGACGGAGCAGACCCGCGCGACGCGCGCGCGGCAGGCTCTTTGGTCGAGGGAGGCCTGTCGTGAAAGTCGTCATCCTTGCGGGTGGTCTCGGTACCCGCCTCTCCGAGGAAACCGAACTGCGTCCCAAGCCCCTGGTGGAAATCGGGGGTAAGCCGATCCTTTGGCATATCATGAAGATATATGCCTCGGCCGGGTTCAGCGAATTCATCATCTGCTGCGGCTACAAGGGGCAGATGATCAAGAATTACTTCGTGAATTATTTCATGGAGAATTACGATATAACCGTCGATCTCGGCGCGAACCACGTCGACTTCCACGGCAATCCAAGCGAGAGCTGGAAGGTGACGCTCGTCGATACCGGTATCGACAGCATGACCGGCGGCCGCGTCAGGCGCATCGCGCGCTATCTCGACGGCGAGCCGTTCTGCCTGACCTATGGCGACGGTGTCGCGGAAATCGACATCCGGGCGGTCGTCGACTTCCATAAGGCGCACGGACGCAAGGCGACGATCACCGCCGTGCCCTCGCCGGGGCGGTTCGGCATCCTGGAATTCGGCGAGGCCGAGATGGTGCAGCGCTTCCGCGAGAAGCCGAGCCAGGAGATGGGCTGGATCAACGGCGGCTTCTTCGTTCTCGACCCCTCCGTCATCGACTATATTGACGGGGACGATACCACTTGGGAGCGGGAGCCTCTGGAGCGTCTGGCGGCTGCGGACGAACTCGTCGCCTTCCGCCATACCGGCTTCTGGCATCCCATGGACACGCTGCGCGACAAGCGCGAGCTCGAGCACATGTGGCAGTCCGGCAAGGCGCCGTGGAAAGTCTGGTGAACGGGATGGACCCCAAGCAGCGCTCGGTGGCGCAGGAATTCGACACCTACAAGACGAGCTATCGCGACGCGGTGAACGCGTCGCTCGGCTTCTCGGGTCTCGACGTCGATTTCTTCACCCGGGTAAAGGCGGATTATCTCGTGGACCTGCTGGCCGCGCGGTTCGGCGACGTCGCCAACCTCGACGTGATCGATATCGGCTGCGGCGTCGGCAACTATCACAAGCTGCTGCAGCCGAAGGTCGGGACGCTCACCGGCGTCGACGTGGCCGCGGAATGCGTCGAGCAGGCCCGCATCGAGAACCCGGACGTGCGATACGAAAGCTACG
>JAEZMP010000461.1 GCA_023442215.1 Pseudomonadota bacterium | reverse complement strand
GCGCAAGGGGCTCTAAAAGATGGGCGCCGCCTCGCGCGCTTCCTGCCGGGCGGCCGTCCACACCTTGCGGGGATGACCGGGGCCTCGGCTTGCTTTAAATCCCATCACATGAAATGGCGATGCGCAGGCAGCGATCTCCCGCGCGTCGCGTGGTTCGGGGCAGATCTTCACGCACTCTCGGCCAGTTCCGCCGTGTGATGCCCGAGGATGAGGTCCGAACCCTTCTCGCCGATCATGATCGTGGCGGCGTTGGTGTTTCCGCTCACCACCGTCGGCATGATCGAGGCATCCACGACCCGCAGACTCTCGATACCGTGGACGCGAAGCTGGTCGTCGACCACGGCATCCGCGTCGCGGCCCATCTTGCACGTGCCTGAGAGGTGGTAGTTCGAGAAGGCGTTGTTGCGGAGGTGCTCCTCGATCTGCCGGTCGGTCTTCACATCCGGGCCGGGGCCGTACTCGCCGCCACGGAAGGGATCGAAGGCCGGCTGGGCGAAGATATCGCGGGCGATCTTCACCGCCTCACGCATGGTGACGAGATCGATCTCCCGCTCGAAATAGTTGAAGTCGATGGCAGGCGCGACGCCCGGATCGTTCGACGTGATCGTGATCGAGCCGCGGCTCTCCGGCCTCTGCAGGGTGTAGTAGAGCATGAAGCCGTGCTCCTGCAGGATTCGCCGGCCGCTGTCCTCGTACATCAGGAACATCAGGAAATACTGGATGTCCGGCGCGGCAAGGCCGGGACGCGTGCGGACGAACGCCATCGCCTCCATGCCGTTGCCGGCGGCGGGGCCGGATTTCGTCAGGGCGTACTGTGCGAGCGAGACCGCCGCGTTCAGCGTCTTCGTCATGGGATAGTAGGAGATCGGCTGGGTGCAGCGCTGCTTCACCGAGAAGGCCGGGTGGTCCTGCAGATTCCGGCCGACGCCCCTCAACTCGTGGATCGGGGTCACGCCGACGGCGCGCAGCGCATCCGGGTCGCCGATGCCGGAGAGTTGCAGCAGTTGCGGCGAGTTCACCGCGCCGCCGGCGAGGATGACCTCACGATCGGCGAGGATCGTATGCTTCTCCCGGCCGGTCAGATATTCGACGCCGACCGCCCTGCCCTTCTCGACGATGACGCGCGAGGCGAGCGCACGCGTGATCACCGACAGGTTCGGCCGCGCGAGCGCGGGCCGCAGGTAGGCGACCGCCGAGCTGTAGCGCCGGTTGTCGGCCAGGGTGCAGTCCATCGGGCCGACGCCCTCCTGGTCCGCTCCGCTGTTGAAGTCGTCGTTGTAGGGCAGGCCGTGCTGCTTGCTCGCCTCGACGAAGGCTTTCGCCAGAGGATGCACGATGTCATTGCGGGTGGTCTTCAGCGGACCGTCGCGGCCGCGTGCGGGATTTGCAGGCCCGCTGAACTGCTCGGACCTGCGGAAATAGTGCAGGCAGTCCGAATAGGACCATCCGCGATTGCCGAGCTGGGCCCAATGGTCGAAATCCGAGGCGTCGCCGCGGACATAGACCATGCCGTTGAGCGAACTCGAGCCGCCGAGCACCTTGCCGCGCGGAACGTGAAGACGGCGCCCGCCGAGCCCGGGCTGGGGAAGGCTGTTGTAGCCCCAGTCGATCTGGCCGGTCCGCATCAGCTGGAAATAGCCGGCGGGCATGTGGATGAAGATGCTCCGGTCCGGGCCGCCGGCTTCCAGCAACGTCACCCGGTTGGAGGGGTCGGCGGACAGGCGGTTCGCGAGCACGCACCCGGCGGAACCCGCGCCGACGATGATGTAGTCCGTGGACCTGACATTACCCACGATTTCCTCCAGACGTTTCCGTGCCGTCGCCGTTCTGTCGATCCGCCGGCTGGCGGTTGAAGCGGGGCGGTCTTTTTTCCAGGAACGCGGCGACGCCTTCGCGCAGGTTGTCGCCGCGATAGAGCGCACCGAAGGCATCCGCCTCGGCCGTGTCGATGGCGGTCGCCGGCAGCGCCGCCCTGAGGCACCGCTTGGCGAGACGCAGGCCGTCGTAGGGCTGCGCCGTCAGTTCGGCGACGATCTCCTCGACGCGCGCATCCAGGGCGTCGTCTTCGACGACCTCGGTGACAAGGCCGATCGCCAAAGCCTCGTCCGCCGCGATGGGGCGGCCCGACAGCACGAGCTGCCGCGCCCGGACGGGGCCGATATCCTGCATCAGCCGTTTGATGCCGCCCGCGGCCGGCAGTGCGCCGACGCGGATCTCGGGAAAGCCGAACCGCGCCGTCCGGCCCGCGATGCGCAGATCGCAGGCCAGCATGATCTCCGCGCCACCGCCGAGCACGAAACCGCAGAGCTTGGCGACGACGACCTGCGGCAGCCCCGCCAGATGGTCGAGCAGATATTGCTCGAAGCGGATCTTCGCGATTCCGCCGAGTTCGTCCTGCGGGAACTCGCGCAGGTCAGAGCCGACCGAAAAGGCGGCCGCAATCGCGGATTCGATCACGACGACATGGATATCGTCGCAGCTCTCCAGCGTGCGCACATGCGCGAACATCGCCTGGCGCAGCGCCTGGTCGAGAACGTTCAGCGGCGGACGGTCGAGGATCAGCCGCGCCACCGCGCCGTCCCGTTCGAGCCGGATGCCGTCCGCAAGGTCCTCCATCATGTGCGCGCTCCGCGTCCCACGATCCCGGCCGGCCCTCCGGCGGGCTCGGCCGCGATCTCCAGCAAACCGGCCTCGATCATCAGCCGGCGGATCTCGGCGATTTCGGAGTCCGGCAGCCTGACCAGCGGCGGCCGCACATGGGCCGCGTCCATGCGGCCGAGCAGCACCTGGGCCTGCTTCATGCGGTTGTGCATGTCGAGCAGCGGCGCGTTGTAGAACGCGCGCACCGTCGGGTAGATGCGATCGTTGATGGCGCGCGCCCGCCGCAGGTCGCCGGCCTGAACGGCGCGGAACAGCGCCACCTGCAGCGGCGCGATGGTGCTTCCCGCGCCGGAGAGCAAGCCGTCGCATCCCATCGCGAGCGAGCCCAGCAGCCATGCGCTATGAGTGGTCAGCGTATTCACCGGGCGATCCAGTGCCTTCAGTTCCCGGATCTGGCGCTCGTGCACGTTTCCGTCACCGCACCAGTCCTTGATCGCGCGGATTTGCGGGAACGTCCGGCAGAGATCGAGCAGCGTCGCCAGCGGATAGCCGAGGTTCGAGGCCGCCGGGTACTGGAAGAGGATGATCGGCAGATCGCAGGCGTCCGTGATCCGGCGCAGGTGCTCGCGGATCATTTCCGGCCTGAGGTGCCCGCCCATGGCCATCACCTCCGGCGGGAAGACGAGCAGGGCGTCGGCGCCCTCCCGCTCGGCATCGGCGGCAATCCGCGCGGCATCGAGGCTCGAACTCGTGTAGACGCCGACGATGACCGGCACCCGATCGCCGAGTTCGTCCTTCGTGACGACGAGCGCACGGTGCTGCTCGTCGATGGTCAACGCGTGGACCTCCGCCGCGTGCCCGTTGATGGTGATGCCGGCGATGCCGTCCACCGCGGCGATATCCGTCAGATGCCTCCGGTAGGCGCCCTCGTCGATCGAGAGGTCGGCCTTGAACGGCATCAGGCAGGCCGGGATGACGCCTCTCGGATCGAATGCACTCTTGGGCATGGGGAAATCTCCGTCTCAGTCCCCGCCGATCGGACCGGCGTCGTGTTGTCAGGAGGCCTTGAGGTTCGCCTCGGCCGGCTCGCTCGCCGCCACCGCCTGCGAGGCGACCAGCCGCTCGATCTCGTCCCGGCCGTAGCCGAGTTCGGCCATCAGCTCGCGGGTGTGCTCGCCGATCTCCAGCGCGAGCACGCGCAGCTCCGGCACCCCGCCGTCGTAGCGGTTCGGATGATTGACGAGCACCATCGGATGCCCGCGGACAATAATTCGCCGGAACACCTGGGCGTGCTGCAACTGCGGGTCCGATAGAAGATCGTCATAATAGTGCAGCGGCGCCCACCACACGTTGTGGCGATCGAACCGCTCCGCCAGTTCGCTTCTCGTGAAGCGCTTCGTCGCCTCGCGGAGGCGCCGGGCGTATTCGTCCCGGTCCCTGAAGCGGTCGAGTGAGACCGCGTCGCGCAGCGCGGCGTCGTCGAGCGCGGCGGCGAGGTCGGCGGGATCGCAGAGCGACACGATCACCTGGCCGTCCTTCGCCGGATAGACGCCGTAGGGCGCGGCATGGAACCAGGTCGCGAGGTTGCTCTCGCGCGCCAGCACCTCGCGCGACAGGTTGCCGGCGAAGAAGTTCACCAGCGCCTCGCCCTGCAGGTCGATGCCCGCATTGAGCAGGCTGCCCTCGACGCGCGTGCCCACCCCTTCGCGCATCCGGCGGATGATGGCGCCGAGGATGCCCATCGCCAGCAGCGCGCCGCCGTGCTGGTCGACGATCGCCGCGCCGACCGGGGTCGGCCCGCCTTCGGGCGTGCCGGTCACGCTGACGAGCCCCGAGCGGGCCTGGGCGAGCAGGTCCTGCCCGGGCTTCTGCGCCATCGGACCGGTCGAACCGAAGCCGGAGGCCGAGGCATAGATCAGCGCCGGGTTGATCTCCCGCAGAGCCTCCTCGCTGAAGCCGAGCCGGGCGAACACGCCGGGCCGGAAGTTCTCCATCACCACGTCCGCGCTCGCGATCAGCCGGCGCGCGACCTCCCGCCCGTCGGTGCTCTTGAGGTCGATGCCGATGGAGCGCTTGTTGCGGTTGGCGCAGAGATAGAATCCGCTGATGCCGTCGACATAGACGTTGGCGCCCGACCAGCGGCGCTCGTAGGCGCCGTCGACGGGCTCGACCTTCACGACGTCGGCTCCCATGTCGGCCAGATATTGTGCAGCGGCCGGCCCCTGCAGGAAATGGCAGAAGCTGACGACCCGGATACCATCCAGCAGCATGGTTGTCCTTCCTCCCGGACGATGCGGCTCGCCCACGTCATTTGAAAGCGTTTTCATTTGTTTCTGGAATAGCAGGGAAGCGGGGCGTGAATCAAGTCCCAGGCCGGTATCGTGCGGCGACGTCCGATATCGCCCCGCGCATCGGGCGCGGCCACCCTTCCGCGCCCATCGTGCGGCCTGCCGTGCTTCAAAGCGCGGGATAAGCGCCGAAAGTCGGCGCAAAAACAACCATCTGTGCATAGCCGGCGAACGATATCGCGCCGTTCCCTGCGTCGGACGAGGCACGGCGGCAGGGCCGCCGCGTCCCGCGAGCCGGGTGTGCGGTTGCGCGCGGTGCGGGTTCGTCGTATCACCGGAATGAAAACGCTTTCAATAACGCCGGGGCCGCTTGGCGCCGGCGACGTCCGGGAGAGAATTCGGCATGCTTGCTCCAAGGGAACTGCGCACCGACGTGCTCGTCGTCGGCAGCGGCGCGGCGGCGCTGAGAGCCGCGCTCGACGCCGAGACCGAGGGCGCCGAGGTCACGGTCGCCATCAAGGGTGAATTCCGCCGGAGCGGCGCCACCTTCCACAGTGTCGCCGAGGTCGGCGCCTTCAACGTGCCCGATGGCGCCGGCGATCCGGCCGACAGCCCCGATGTCTTCCTGAACGACATCCTCACCGCGGCGCAGGGGATGTCCGATCCGCGACTCAGCGCCATTCTCGCGAACGAGGCCGAGGATGCCCTGCGCTATCTGGAGCGCTACGGCGTCGTGTTCGAACGCGATGCCGACCGCTACCTGACCTTCCGGGCCTGCTTTTCCAGCAAGCCGCGATCGCATGTCATCAAGGACCACTTCAAGCCGATCGTGAAGGCGCTCGGCGCGGAGGCAACCCGCCGGGGCATCGCGGCGATGGACCGGTTGATGATCGTCGACCTGATCGTCCGCGACGGGCAGTGCTACGGCGCCCATGCGATCGGCGCGGACGGCCAGCCGTGGATCCTGCGCGCCAAGGCGACCATCCTCACCACCGGCGGCGCAAGCCAGCTGTTCGCCACCAATCTCTATCCGTCCGACATCACCGGCGACGGCTACGCCATGGCGCACCGCGCCGGCGCCGACCTCGTCAACATGGAGTTCATGCAGGCCGGCGTCAGCACGATATCGCCCTTCGTGAACCTGTTCGGCAACTATCTCTGGGATGCCCGTCCCAACCTGACCGACCGCGACGGCGTGCCGTTCCTGCAGGACTATCTGCCGGAGGGGCTCTCCCTCGACGCGGTGATCGAGGAGAAGCAGCGCCATTTTCCGTTCAGCGCCAGCGACATCTCCCGCCACATCGAGATCGGCATCCAGAAGGCGATCAACGACGGCCGCGGCACCGACGAGGGCGGCGTGTTCCTCGATTTCATCGGCTGCGACTTCGACCGCATCCTCGCCGACAAGACCCGCAGCATCGCCCGCATGTGGCCGCTGACCTACGACTGGAACAAGCAGCGCGGCACCGATCTCTACACCGACAAGGTCCAGATCGCCTGCTCGGCGCACGCCATCAACGGCGGCCTCAGGATCGATTCCGATGCGCAATCGAACATCCGGGGCCTGTTCGCGGCCGGCGAAGTCGCCGCCGGCCCGCACGGCGCCGACCGACTGGGCGGCAACATGTCGGTCACCTGCCAGGTCTTCGGCGGTCGCGCGGGCCGGGCCGCCGCCGCGCGCGCCGCGACGACGGAACACCCGGACATTCCCGATCTCTACCGCGAGCAGGAGGTCTATCTCGGCCAGTTCTCGGAATCAGGCGACGCGGATCTCGGTGCGCTTCGCTCCCGACTGCAACGGGCCGCCAACCGGCATCTTCTCATCCTGCGGGACATGGCGGGGCTGACGGCCTTCCGCGACGAGATCGAGACCATCCGGCGTGACCTCACGCAGACGGCCCGGATCGCCTCCCCATCGGACATCATCGCCGCCATCGAGCTGATGAACCTTCTCGACGTCGGCGATCTGATGGCGCTGGCGGCGCTCAACCGCGCGGAAAGCCGGGGGAGTCATTATCGCGAGGACCACCCGCAGCCGAGCACCGCGCTGGAGCACAACATCGTCCTGAACATCGGCGCCCCCGAGGGCTTCCGCCGGGAGCGGCTGGCGGATCTCTGAACGCCGGTCCGTTCGCCCGCCCGCACACTGAAATGGAAGAGCCCGGGGCCGATGCCGGTCCCGGGCTCGATTGCGTCTGCCTACGGGGATAAGAGCGATCAGCCCTTTGTCGCGTAGTAGGGTGTGCGCTTGCCCAGCCGGGCGATGACGGACTTCACGTTGGTGAACTCCTCGAAGCCGGCCTGTCCCATCTCGCGGCCGAAGCCGGAGGCCTTGTAGCCGCCGAATGGCGTCTGGGGGCCGGTGTCGACGACCGTGTTGATCCACACCGTGCCGCTGCGCAGCCGCGGCGCGACCTGATGCGCGGTGTCGAAGTTCTTGGTCCAGATCGCGTTCGCGAGACCGTAGGTGGTGTCGTTGGCGAGCGCGACCGCTTCCTCCGTGGTCTTGAAGCGGGTGATCGACAGCACCGGGCCGAAGATCTCCTCGCGGAAGATCGTCATGTCCGGGGCGACGTGGTCGAACACCGTCGGCTGCACGAACAGCCCGCCGCCCGAGCGGTCGACATCGCCGCCGGCGAGGAGCCGCGCGCCCTCGGACTTGCCCTTGTCGAGATAGGTACACACCCGGTTGAGGTGGGTCTCGCTGATCATCGCGCCGACGTCGCTGTCGTCGTCGTGGACACTGCCGACCTTCATCGCCTTGGTGCGCGCGGTCAGCCGCTCGACGAACGTGTCGGCGATCGCCTCGTCGACCAGCAGGCGCGTGCCGGCGCAGCAGCATTCGCCCTGGTTGAAGAACACGCCGAACAGCGCGCCGTCGATCGCGTCGTCCAGATCCGCGTCGGCAAAGATG
>JAEZMP010000458.1 GCA_023442215.1 Pseudomonadota bacterium | reverse complement strand
GGATCAGTACCGTGCGCCATGGCCGGCGGATGAAGCCTCCGTCAAATCCGATCAGGGTCCACACCGCGAGCCAGGTTCCGAACCCGAGGAAGAAGCGCAGCCAGAGGATTTCCACCGCGCCGCGGCTTTCCGAGCCCATGGCCATGACCACGGAGGCGATGGCGAGGCCGAACGCGATCACCGCCGGCCGCCCCCGAACGACCAAGAGCGCGACGAGCAGCCCGAGCAGGCGGCCTGCGGCATCCGTGCCGAGTGAGGCCGCGACTTCGAGCGCGCGGGATGTGGCATCGTCCATCCTGTCAGCGGCAAAGCCGGACAGGATCGGGCGCGTCGCCCCTGCGAGCGCGAGCACCGGCAGCGCCCACCATCCCGGCCAGAACGTCACGCTGCGGGGCCGCGAAATGGGGGTGAAGGCGGCGATCGATCCGAGCGGCGCGATGGCCCGGCCGACGCGGGCGGCAAGGCTGCCGTCGAAGTCGACCGCGCGGATCTCCTCGGCAAGCGTGGCCGCGGCGCGCGCCTCGCCGCGCAATTCGGTGAGCCGGGTGTAGGCGACCTCGATCAGCTCGACGAGCGGGGTATCCCAGCGAGGCAGGGAATCGTCGCGGAAACGGCCGCGGACCACCGTGCTCGCGACGGCGACGAACCGCGCCTTGCGCAGGTCGATCACCTCCACCAGCAGCCAGCGCATCGCCACGCCCGCGACGAGCGCCGCGAGAAGGATCGCGGCCCCCGCGGCATAGAGGAAGGCCGTCCGGGTCTCGCTGAGGATGCGGTAGGACGGCATCAGCAGCACGGTTCCCTGACGCTCGCCGTTCAGCTCGATCGGCACGGCGACCGGCCGCGCCTGGGGTGGCGAGCTGGCGTCCCGCGCCGTGAACAGCGTCTTGCCGCTGTCGTCGACGACGGAAATCGCGACGATCTCATCGTTCGAGCGCAGGATCTGGTTGAAATAGTCCTCCACCCCGTAGAGCTCGGGCATGGGAATGCCGTAGCCCACGGCCCGTTCCACCGAGAGGGCGATCGAGGCGCCGATGGAGCGAACGCTCGCCCGCGTGGCGAGCCGAAGCGAGGTGTCGTGGGTGTGCTGCAACTGCAGTCCGAAAGCGACGGCGGCCGCCAGCACCGCGAGCGCGACGATGCCCGCGAGGACGACAGCCGTAAGGTCGTTGAGGCGTGGCGTGCTGGCGTGGCGTTCAGATTTCGGCATCGATCGCCTGCAGGTCGCGGTTGATGCCGGCGATGACGCCGCGTGCGTGCCGGATGCTGCCGGCCGCCTTCGCGGTCACGACCACGAGCGGCTCGTCGCCCGGTGCGGGCTGCAATTCGTCGTCGAGCAGGCGGCGGGCGATCCGGCGCGTGCGCCGCTGGTGATAGTCTGCCGCGTAGAACCCGCCGATCCCGCCGACGATGATGACGAAGATGAGCGGCAGCACGGACTGGGAGATCGCCGGCACCACCACGTTCGCCGTCTCGTCCACAACGTTGGCCTTGACCACGATCACGGTGTAGCCCGCCACGGTGCCGAAATCGGTCTCCACGGCGGTGCCGAGCACGAGATCGTCGCGGTCGAGCACCCGCCAGAACCGGTGGCCGTGATTGTTCCTCAGCGCGGTCAGCCACGCCGCCGGCACGCGCTCCCCTTCCGCGCCGCGGTCGGTTCCGAACGCCGAGACGCCGTCGGCGGTGAACACTTCGACCGCCTCGATGTCGGCTTCCTCGGTGATGGTGCGCTCGAAAAGCTGGATCAGGTCCTGAAGTTCACCGAGCGGCAGGTCGAGGCTGAGATTGGCCTGCACCGCATCGTTGACCCGCGCGAGCACGAATTCGAGGTGGGCTTCCTTCAGCTTCCGGTCGCTCTGCTCAGCCACGCGGGAGCCCACGATGACGAGCATCACAAATGCCACCGCCGCGCTCAAGGCGCCGAGCACGGCAGCTTTGGTCCGAAAGCGCATCGTCGATTCCCTGGCCCTGGCTTGCTTCGGAAGGCCCTTTTCCGAATTCCGCCGTCTCTTCGAACAATCGAATCGTTCTTGGAGGCATCCCTGCTGCGGGGTGTTCAGCATACGGGTACCGCCGCCGCCGCACCACGTCTTTTGCCACCAGAGGCGGGTCTCGGCAATTGCGCATGACGATGCGCGGCGTCCCGGGGGACTGCGCGGTCCGCATGGCGGACAAGGCTGCCTCCGTCTCCTGCAAGCTGTTGGACGGAGCCCGAATTCCGGACAATATGGCGCCGTCGCCCGCATGGGCGGCACGCTCGTCCTCCCGGACGCGCGGGGCCTTCCGGCGGCGTCGCCGGTGCACTTCGGATCGATCCAGACAATGGGCCGTCTAGCCGCCATTCTTCTGTCGACGGTGCTGCCAGTCACGGTCGCCGCGATCGCCTTCGGCGCTTATCTGTGTTTCGGCAGTGCGCGCATGAGCTATCTAGGCCTGATCGATTCGCGCCTCACCGAGATCGCGAGCCGCATCGACGCAACCGCCGAGAAGTCGCTTTCGCTCGGCATTCCGCTTGCCGGGCAGCAGACGTTGAACGGCGTTCTTGCGCGCGAGCGTGCCGCCGATCCCGATCTGCTCTCCATCGATGTCGCCGACGGCGCCGGGACCATCCTGTTTTCCAGCATGCCCGCCCGCGTCGGCACGGCATTCGAGGCCGATCCGGCCGAGGCGCGGGTACGCCGGGCGCGGATCGACAATCCCTTCGGTCTCGACGAGGGCGACGTGATGGTCCGGGCATCTCAGGCGGCGATCGACCGCAATCTCGACAGCCTCGCGCGGGATGTGTTCACAACGGCCGCAGCCGCTTGCGCGGTGGCGCTGGTGCTCGCCGTTCTCGCCATTCTGCTGCCGCTGCGGCGGCTCTACGCCCACGCGCTGGATGCGGCCGGTCATAGCGAAGAGCCTGCGGCGGCAATGCCGCCGACCGGCCGGCTGTCGCCTGAAGTCGGCTGGGCCCTGACCGCGATCGAGACCGAGCACGACCGCATCGGCGGCCGTCCGGCCCGTCCGGCGCAGACGTGAGGAGCGGCGCGATGCGGCGTTTCGACGTCCTGGTCCTCTCCATCCTCGCGGCGATCCTGATGGCTGCGATTGCCTTCGTGGCGTTGCGCACGGTGCAGTCGGCCGAGCGGATCATCCTGCCGGCGCTGCACGCGAAGGCCGAAGTCTCGGCGCGCTCGATCGGCGGCCTCATCACGGCAGCCCACGACTACGGCATGACGCTCGACGACATGGTGGGCGTCGACGACGTGCTGCGCACGACGCTGGCGGAAAACCCGCAATATGGCGCCCTGGCGGTGATGTCGCCGGGCGGGGTTCCGAAGGCGCTGGTGACCCGGGAGCCCCCGGCGGATCCGACGGTCGCCGTGATGCCCAAGGACATGAGCCTCTCGTCGAGCGCCGTTCAGGCCCCGGACGGCAGGGCGATCGCCACCGTGCTCGTCGGCATCCCCGATACCGTCGCGGCCGACCTGATGCGCGATCTCTGGCTCGATATCGGTGTGGTGCTGCTCGCCTCGATCCTGGTGACGCTGGAAGTGCTGACCTTCGTGTTCGGCCTCGATGCGGGGGCGGCCGTGCGTGCGTTCGGACATCGGCTCGACGCCCTTCGCGGCGGCGATCTCTCGCGCCACGCCGACGCCGGGGGAACGGGCGGCCTTGCCCGCGCCATCGCTGCCGTCGACGAGCGCGTCGCCTGGGTGCGGGCCCGTCACGAGACGTTGCGCCTCAAGGCCGAGCGGGAGGGCGACGAGGCCACGCTCGCCGAACTCGATGCGCTGAACGATCGCTTCAGGATCATGGCCGAGCGGCCCGACCCCTCTCCGGTCATGCGGCGCGTGCGCATGCCGCTGTTCCTGTTCTTCCTCGCCGAGGAGATGACGCGCCCGTTCCTGCCGGGCTTCACCGCCCACCTGACGGAAGGCATGACCGCCGTCTCGCACGAACTCGCGATCAGTCTGCCGATCGTGCTGTTCATGGCGATCGTCGCGCTGAGCCAGCCGTGGCTCGGCGGGCTGACGGAACGGTTCGGCCGAAGCCGCGCAATGCGTCTCGGCGCTGCGATCGCGGTCGCCGGATTCGTGGGAACGGCCTATTCGACCGGCTTCGTGCCGCTGCTGGTGTTCCGCTCGCTCGTCGCCATCGGCTACGCGGCGGTGTTCGTCGGCGCGCAAGGCGTCATCATCGACAACACGACGGGCGGCAACCGCGCCCGCGGCTTGGCGCTGCTGGTCACCGCCATCATGGTCGCCGCGCTGTGCGGGCCTCCCATCGGTGGCATCATCGCCGACAGGCTGGGGCCGCGCGCGGCGTTCCTGGTCTGCGGCGCCGTCGCGTTCGCGGCGTTCCTCTGCGCGCGGCTGACGCTGCCGAAGGATCGCATCCATCCGGACGCGCGGGTCGCCGGCGTCGGGCTGCGCCAGATCGGCGCCGTGCTGCGCCGGCCGGCGATGGCGGCGCTGCTGGTCGGCAGCGCGTTTCCGGCGAAACTCGTGCTCGCCGGCCTCTCGTTCTTCCTCATCCCGGTGGTGCTCGGCAGTCGTGGGTTCGACGAAGCCGCCATCGGCCGGGTGCTGATGCTCTATGCGCTGTCGATGCTGGTGCTGGTGCCGCTCGTCGCCGGCTGGAGCGACAAGGGCGGGCGGCGGCCGATGTTCGTGGTCGCCGGCGGGCTGCTGGCGGCCTCGGCGGTGATCCATCCGCTGATTTGGCCGGAGCCGTGGGGCGCCGCGATCCTTGTGCTCCAGCTCGGCCACGGACAGGCGCTGTCGATCACGCCGCAATCGGCGCTCGTTGGCGAACTCGGCCGCCGCTTTGCCCCTGATTTGTCGGAAGGAACGCTTTATGGTGTGTTCCGACTCGTCGAGCGGCTGGGCAGCGCCGCGGGACCGGCGCTCGCGGCCTGGCTGCTCGCGAGCTACGGCGTCACGGTCGCCTTCGGCGTGATCGGCGCGGTCGTCGCCGTCGGATCGCTGGCCTTCGCAGCCGCGATCGTCGCGGAACGGGCCACCGGCACCGGTGACCGGATCATGGAAAGGGCAGGGCGATGATGGGGGAGGGCGACTGGAAGATCGATCGGCGGCGTGCGCTCGCTCTGTTCGCGGCCGGACTTTCCGGCGGCGGAGCGGTGCTCGGCGGCATCCGGCCTGTCTTCGCGGCCGATGTCGGCGACGCTGGCGCGGACCG
>JAEZMP010000426.1 GCA_023442215.1 Pseudomonadota bacterium | reverse complement strand
TAGCGAAATAGCTATGTGGCGCGATGGAAGCCACCACCGGCGGGTCGCAGCCGCCCCCGGCGCATCGCAAACGAGGAATTTCAAGATGACCATCCGCAACCGCCTCGCGCTTGCCCTCTCCGCCGCGACCCTCTCGGTGGCTCTCGGCCTCGCCCCGGCCGCCTACGCCGCGAGCACGACGCCGTCGACCTCCACCTCCGCCCCGAGCACGGTGAAGCACACGACCGTCAAGAAGAAGAAGCCGGCCGCGACCACCCACAAGACCACGAAGAAGCCGGCTGCGACCACCCAGGCGCAGTGAGCCTTCGCCGGTTCGCCGGCAGGGCATCGCCCGCAGGACCCGTCAGCTCTGACGGCCGCGCGGTGCCCGGATCCTGAACTCCGAAGCGATTTTCCGTCGATCCGGTTCTTCCGGTCCGCCTGACCGCTTCGGCAAGACTTCATCTTCGGCCGTCCGCCCCACCGGACGAAGATGAAGACCGCGTTGGAGCTGCCTCGTTTGGCGTGCGGCTCCTGTCGCGACGTCGATCCCCATCGCCGATCAGCCCCGGCGCAGGATCGATGGAGGCGCCGCCCCCTGCCGCCCCGCAGGGAACCGGCGGCAAGGGCACGCAGGCGCCGTCCCCCCCCAGGCGCCTGCGTGCCCTTCTCCTCCAACGGGCGTGTCTCCGGACGCTCAACTTCCCCAAGCCGTTTCCGCCCGCGAGCCTCCGTTCAGGCGTCCCCGCGACCGTGCGGGAGACCTCCGGCGGACAGCCCCGCGCTGCGGCGGATCCGGACCGGGAGAGTGCAGCCAAGACTCGCAGGAATGCGGGCAGAAAACGGGCCACGAAGGCGTGGACACTGGTCCACGTTTCTGCTATCGAGCCCTCCATGTCGAACGGCGCGGTTTCGTCTGAAAGGGCGAAGCGCGCCGTCCGTTTGGTTTGATCAACATTCGATGACACCGTTCCCTTTAAGGCGGGAAGCGGTCTCGACAGGATAGCGAGACAAAGGCGTGCAGGTTCTCGTCCGCGACAACAACGTCGACCAGGCTCTGAAGGCTCTCAAGAAGAAGATGCAGCGCGAAGGCATCTTCCGCGAGATGAAGCTCCGCGGTCATTACGAAAAGCCGTCGGAGAAGAAGGCGCGCGAGAAGGCCGAGGCCGTTCGCCGGGCGCGCAAGCTCGCCCGCAAGCGCGCGCAGCGCGAGGGTCTGGTGCCGACCAAGGTCGTCGCCAAGCGCTGATCGACACGAGGCGGGCCGGCTTCTTCAGGAGCCCGGATTTCCGCCCCCCTGTGTGCCCCGGCGCGAGCGCGCCGGATGGCGTTGCGATCAGTCGCCAGAAACCGGTTCGATCCGTGATGGATACGCGGCTCGAATCGGACGGATTACCGGACCGGCGTTGGGCCTTCCAACGGCGGTCTTTTGCTATGGGCCCTGGCCGGCGGCCGTCCCGTCGTGTTCCAACGTGGTGTACGACGGTGGTTGGTGCGGCCGACGCTCCGCGGTGATCGCCTCAGGCGTTCGTGGCCTCGGGAGTCCGTGCCCCTGGGAGTCGGGGACCTTGGGAGTCCACGACTTGGGACGTTAGCGACGTCTCGGGTGCGCGGCGTCTCGGATGAGCGGCGCCCCGGGTTCGTGACGTCGCAACAGGGACCAGCCGGAGCGTGATACGCACCGGATAGGGGCAGGCGAACGGCTGGAAGGCAGCGGAACGGATGATCCGCGATGCCGAGTTGCCGCGGCCCGCAGAATTCGGACGAGACGGTCGATTTTTCGCGCCGTCTGCCATGTTCTCGACATCGGCATCCCGAACACGGGGTTCCTGGCAGGACGCACCGCGTGCGAATCGGCGCCCGGCCCCAGCGGAGACCGGTGCCGGACGCGGCCGCGGCCGGATACGTTCTTCATGAAGCGCATCGCCCGGGCGGATGCGCGTTTCAAACAGCGACCGTTCCGACGACCGGGGGTCATCGGGCACGGCCAGGAGTATCGGATGCTGCAGGCGGGCTTGAGGACGATGGGGACGGCGGCGCAGCCTTCGAAGCAGGGCCCCGAGGCGGGTGGCCGGGGCGTGGTGCCGGGTCTGATCCGCGCCCTTTCCGGCAGCGGCCGCGTGGTCGCGCCGGCCGGCGCACTGGCCCTGGCCCTGATCGCAGCGGGCTGCCAGAACCAGGCGGCGCTGACACCGGCCCAGGTCGCCGCGCGCGCGGCTTCGGCGGACAACATCCAGTCGATCAGCCAGGTGATCGAGGCCAACCCCTCCGATCCGCTGGCCTACAATGTGCGCGGCAGCGCCTACGGCCGGATGGGCTCCTACGACAAGGCGCTCGCCGACTTCAGCACCGCCATCAAGCTCGACCCGAATTTCTATCAGGCCTATGCCAACCGCGCGCTGATCTACCGCTCGATGGGCGACATGATGTCCGCCCTCAACGACTACGCCAAGGCGCTGCAGATCAACCCGAAATATTCGGCCGCCTATGTCGGCCGCGGCAACATCTACCGCCTCAACAAGCAGTACGATCTGGCGCTGAGCGACTTCAACGCCGCGATCGCCGCCGACCCGAACAATTCGCAGGCCTTCCACAACCGCGCGCTGGTCTACCAGGACCAGGGCAACAACGCCCAGGCGGTCGAGGACTTCTCGCGCGCCATCAGCCTCGATCCGTCGG
>JAEZMP010000413.1 GCA_023442215.1 Pseudomonadota bacterium | reverse complement strand
CGGCGGCGGCATGGCGCAATGGCTGGTTCCATACCGGCGACGTGTTCCGGCAGGACGACGAGGGCCATTTCTATTTCGTCGACCGCATGAAGGACTCCATCCGCCGCCGCGGCGAGAACATCTCCTCTAGCGAGGTCGAGGCCGAGGCCTTGGCCCACGAGGGTATCGAACTCGCGGCCGCCATCGCCGTGCCGAGCGAGCACAGCGAGGACGAGGTGATGCTGGTCGACAAGCCCAAGCCCGGGCGAACGGTCGACTACAGGGAGCTGTTCGAATTCCTCAGCCCCCGCATGCCGCACTACATGCTCCCGCGCTACATCCGGGTGATGGAGGTGATGGAGATGACCGCCACCATCAAGGTGCGCAAGGACGCGCTTCGGCGCGACGGGGTCACACCCGACACCTGGGACCGCGAGGCGGCAGGGATCGTCGTGCGTGGGCAGCATATCGGCGGGCGCGCGCCCGCCTGATCGCGTCGGTCATAACCTTTCGGCGGTCACGCGGCGCCCAATCAGTATTGGCGGGCATGACCGGCCCTCGTCTAGCGTTCGCCGAACCTTGTCGACGACGCCACGACCTTGGCCGAAGGAACTGCCGCATGATCACCTACAAGGTGCCGCCGTACGAGATCAAGACGCCCTATACCGACGTCTTGTACGACGTGGCGGACCGCATCGCGACGATCGCCATCAACCGCCCCAGAACCCTCAATGCGATCAACCAGCACACGATCTACGAGCTGGAGCATGCGCTCTACAGCGCCGAGCAGGACCGCAATGTCGGCGTCATCGTCCTGACGGGCACGGGTGAGCGCGCCTTCTCCTCCGGCGGTGACGTCAACTGGGAGCATGAGGAAGGCTCCGAGAAGGAGCACTACGACCTCAACCGCATGGTGGTGGACTGCGGCAAGCCGATCATCGCCCGGGTCAACGGCTACGCCATCGGCGGGGGAAATCATCTCGCCTATTTCTGCGACGTCACCATCGCCGCCGAGCATGCGATCTTCGGCCAGAACGGGCCGCGCATCGGTTCTCCGGCGGGGGGCTACATGGTCTCGCACTCCGCCAACATTCTCGGCCACAAGCGCGCGCGAGAGATGTGGATGCTCTGCCGCCGCTACACCGCCGCGCAGATGCTCGAGTGGGGTCTGGTCAATGCCGTCGTGCCGATGGCCCAGCTCGACGCCGAGGTGCGCAAATGGGCGGAGGACTTCCTGACCATCTCGCCGACCTGCCTGAAGATCGTCAAGGCGTCGATGCGCAACCACATGGACCACATCATGGAGACCGAGATGCTCGACATGGTGGCCAGGGTGGCGCCCGGCTACTTCCAGACCGACGAGCAGCGCGAAGGCACCGGCGCCTTTCTGGAAAAGCGCAAGGCGAATTTCGACCCGTTCCGTTGACCGGCGCGGCGCGCCACAATCCCATCGAGGTTCAACATGAAGAAGACCGTTCTCGTCACGGGTGCCGCTGGCGGCATCGGCTCCGGCATCTGCCGGCGCCTCCTTGCCGACGGCTACGCGGTCGCCGCGACCGACATCAACGCTGCCGGCCTCGATGCGCTGGAGGCCGCCCTCGGCGAGGGCCTGTCGATCTATCCGGCCGACCAGACGGACGAGGCGGCGATGGCCGCCCTCGTCCACGCGGTCGAGGGCGAGCTGGGCCCCGTCGAGGGGCTGGTCAACGTGACCGGCTGGACCCACGCCACGCGCTTCGAGACCGAGACGTCCGACTACTGGGCCAAGGTGATGGCAATCAACTTCACTTCGCTGCTCTATGTCGCGCAGCCGGTGCTGAAGTCGATGATCGCGCGCAAGAGCGGCCGGATGGTCTTCATAGCCTCCGATGCCGGCCGCGTCGGCACCGCGACCGAGGCGGTCTATGCCGGTGCCAAAGGCGCCGTTCTGGCCTTCGCCAAGAGCCTCGCCCGCGAGAACGCCCGCCACAACATCAACGTGAACTGCGTGGCGCCCGGCCCGACGGAAACGCCGCTCTTCGCCGAGGAGATGAAGGACAATCCCGAGATCGTCACCCGCATGCTCAAGGCAATCCCGTTCCGTCGCGCCGCCACGCCGGCCGACCAGGCCGCGGTCGTGAGCTTCCTGCTTTCGGACGACGCGAGTTACATGACCGGCCAGACGCTGAGCGTCAGCGGCGGCCTCACCATGATCTGAAGGGGCGCGCGATGGCCATTGTCAGCACTATCGAGGGGCGTGTCGCCACGCTCGTCATCGACCGGGAGGCGAGGCGCAACGCGCTCGACAACGCGGCGCTGGAGGCGCTTATCGCGGCCTTCGACAGGCTGCGGCTTGAAGACGTCTCGGTCGTGGTGCTGACGGGAGCGGGCGATCGCGCGTTCTGCGCCGGATCCGACCTCAAGGCGCTTGCCGGCTACGGCGAGCGCGAAGTGGCCTACCATACCCATCTGTTCCAGGCCTGCGCCGACACCATCGATAACTTTCCGGCCGCCACCATCGCCGCCATCGAGGGCTTCTGCCTCGGTGGCGGGCTGGAAATGGCGCTGGCCTGCGACTACCGCCTTGCCGCCCGTAGCGCCACATTCGGCTTTCCCGAAGTGCTGCTCAACGCCATCCCCTCGGGAGGCGGAACGATCCGCGCAGCGCGGGCCATGGGGCTGATGCGGGCGCGTGAGATGCTGCTCTTCGGCCGCAAGATCGATGCGCCGGAGGCCGAGCGGCGCAATCTCGTCAGCGAACTCGTCGACCCCGGTACGGCGCTGGCGCGCGCGCAGGCGATGGCGCAGGATTATGCGTCCAAGGTCGCGCCGCTCACGGTCGCGATGCTCAAGGGCGCTATCATGGGCGGCGCGGAATCGAGCGCTCGCGCGGCCAACATGCTGGCCCTGATGGCCGACCACGCCATCAGCCGCAGCGACGCCTATGCGGCCGGCATTGGCGGCTTTTCCGAGCGGCGCCGTTAACCGATCTTCTCAAGGCAGACGAACAGCGCCGGCCGGCTCCGAGAGGGTCGCGCCGGCCTATAACTTTTGGGCCGTCCGATATCGCGTTCGCGACCGCGACCGGGCTCGATGCCGCAGCGCACAACGACGCGCACCTATAACCAATCCCTGCCGCGTGACTGGCGCAACAGTATAGGACGGCTGCCGGAGGCCTCGCTACCATCCCCCTTGTTCAGCTCGATGCAAGGAAGCCCGCCATGAGGTCCGACCGATCTTTCGAACGCCTGAGCATTCCGGCCGCAATGGCGGCCGTCTCGATCGATCGACGCAACCTGTTGAAATTCGGCGCCGCCTCGGCGCTCATGGCGGGTCTCGTGGGGCCGGTTGGCGTCCTTGACGGCACGGCGCTGGCGCAGTCGAGCGGCGGACGCA
>JAEZMP010000323.1 GCA_023442215.1 Pseudomonadota bacterium | reverse complement strand
ATGTCGATGTGCCATGTTTCGAGGTAGGCGCAGACGGCGCCCTTGCGCTTGCCGCCCTGATTGACCGCGATGGCGGTGTCGTTCGCCACCTTCAGGAACGGCACCACGCCCTGGCTCTCGCCGTTGGTACCCTTGATGTGGGCGCCGAGCCCGCGCACGCGCGTCCAGTCGTTGCCGAGCCCGCCGGAATATTTGGCGAGCAGGGCGTTGTCCTTGATCGACTTGAAGATGCCGTCGAGATCGTCGGGCACCGTGGTCAGGAAGCAGGAGGAAAGCTGCGGCCTGAGCGTGCCCGCATTGAACAGCGTCGGCGTCGACGCCATGAAGCGGAACGAGGACAGCAGATCATAGAATTCGATCGCGCGGGCTTCCCGGTCGATCTCCCTGAGCGCAAGCCCCATCGCGACGCGCATGAAGAACGCCTGCGGCAGCTCGAAACGCGTGCCGCGAACATGCAGGAAATAGCGGTCGTAGAGCGTCTGCAGGCCGAGATAGTCGAACTTGAGGTCGCGCTCCGGCTTCAGCGCCGCGGCCAGACGGGCGAGATCGAACCGGCCGAGTTCGGGATCGATCTGCTCCTCGGCGATGCCCCGCCGGATATAGGCGGAGAAATAGTCGGCGTAGCGGACGGCCATTTCCGCCTGCGTCGCCTGGTCCGGGCGACCGCCGAGGAAGCTCAGCGCCTCCCGGCGCAGCCGGTCGTTGAGAAGCCGGGCGCTCGCCGCCGCGTAGTTCGGCTCGGTCTCGATCAGCGTGCGGGCGGCAAGGATCGGCGCGAGAGCGAGTTCATCCTCGCCGATACCGTCATAGAGATTGCGGCGGGTTTCGGCCAGAATCGTCGCGGCGTCGACTCCCTCAAGGCCGTCCGCAGCCTCGCGGACCAGTTCACCGAGACGCCCCTCGTCGAGCGGCGAAAGCGTCCCATCCGCGCTCTTCATTCGAAGCGCGGGCGCAGCGGCGACCGAAGTGGACCGGGCGGTCGCGCGCTGCCGCGCACGTTCTTCGCGATAGAGCACATAGGCGCGGGCGACCTTGTGATGCCCGCCGCGCATCAGCGCGAGTTCCACCTGATCCTGAATGTCTTCGATGTGGAAGGTGCGTCCGGCATCGGTCCGACGGGTCAGGCTCGCCACGATCTGAGCCGTCAGGTCCGTCACGATATCATGGACGCGCGCCGAGGCGGCTGCCGTGCCGCCTTCGACGGCGAGGAAGGCCCGGGTGAGCGCGACGGCGATCTTGGAGGCATCGAACGGCGTCACGGCGCCGTTGCGGCGGATAACCTGACAGGCAGGTTCCGTACCGACCGGCCGGGAGCCGGCAGGCGGCAGTTGCCCGGACCTGACGACAGGCCGGATGGATTCGGCAATGAGAGACATCGGCTTCAAACCCCATTCTATGGGGGCAAAGGCCGAGCGGATGCGCGGACACGCGCCGCCGACGGCGCGTGCCACGGCGGTCGCAATCCAGGCGATCCACCGGGACACCCCGCCCGAGGACGTGCATGTTCAGATCACGGCAGGTCTCCTGGCTCGCGGGTCGTCGCCACCGTCCGGCCTTCCCGAAGCTCGAGGCTTCAGTGACGCGAATTGGACGGTCGGCTCGCCGCTTACAGTTGCGGGGGCAGCTCCGGCATCGTCCGTTCTTCCGGACCCACCGAATTCCCTCTTAGCCTTCGAACGAACGTTCGAAGGACCGTGACACCCACATATAGCGTCTATTTCACATCAAAGATCAATATCTGGGAAGCTATTTCCACCGCAAGCTCGCGTCCGCGAATTTGACCGCGCGAAAAGGCACGCCTCACCAGCGAATGCGCAGGCTGCCGCTCGCGCCGTAGCTGGAATAGCTGTCTGCGATCTGGGCGTTGAAGCTCGCCGAGAAGCTGATGCCCGCCTTCCCCGCGATTTCCACACCGGCATGAAGGTCGAGCGCATCGCTGACGGTCGGAATGGCAGAGCCGGAGAAACTGACATCCGGCGTCTCCGCGAAGCTGCGGGAGACGTCGCGATCCGGGCTGAAATCGTGCATCCATGCGGCCCGCAGGAACGGCGTGTAGCGCCCGCCGTCATCGCCCGCCGTGAAGGTGCTGTCGAGTTGCAGGCCGAGATAGGTCGGGAGCGAGACGATGGATTGCGAATGGTAATTCAGCCCGCCACCCCACGCGCCAAAGTTCTCGTTGCCGGAGCCGAGCCAGAGACCGACCGGCTGGAACGCGGCGAAGGGCGTCACGTTCATGCCGAGCGAGGCGATAGGCAGCCTGTAGCCCGCCTCGACGCGACCGCCGACGACGAGGCCATCGAGCGGCGTACCGGCCGCAAGAGCGAGGCCGATTCCAAAGAGGTTACGGTCGAAATCGGCGTGGCCGTAGCCGACGCTTCCGATAGCCGAGATGTAGCCTGGTCCATCTCCGTAGACCGCGTAGGCGCTGAGGCTGCCGTAGTTCAGATCGCTGCTCGAGCCGGACCTTGAATCGGAAAGGGTGCTGAAGGCGTAGGTGCCGGCGGCGCCGAGCAGCACGGGCAGCGAGGTCAGCTGCCCGTCGATGCCGGCGCTTACGCCCGCGAGCGAACCGGACAGGCCGCTGCCGTTGGTGACATTTCCGACCGGCGTTGCCCAGAGGTGACCATCCCCGGTGCTGCCGCTGCCATCCGGCGCCCTGCCGGTGCGACGGCGATCCAGCCGGTCGGTGACGGTCGCGAACGAGACCGTGGCCGCATTGAACATGCCGGTGGGCGCCAGCGAGACAGATCCGCCGCCGACCACCTGATAGGCATGTTCGAGCATGCCGACGGTCGGGACGTCGAGCAGGATCGGAACGATGGT
>JAEZMP010000319.1 GCA_023442215.1 Pseudomonadota bacterium | reverse complement strand
GGGCGGCGGGACGCGCGGCGGCCGGCCGGCTGGCGGGCGGCGCATTCAGCGCGGAACGGGCCGTCTCCTGCTCGATTCGGCGGACAGCTTCCTCAAGCGCAAGGCGCTGCTTGGTGATCTCAGAGGCGGGCAGAGGCGGATTGACGCTTTCGAGCTGCCTGACGAGCGCGGTCCTGGCCTTCTCATAGATCGCCCGGCGGGCCTGGCCGGTGTTCTCCGGCAACATCGCCACGGCTCGTTGCAGCACCGAGTAATAATCCGCCATTGCGTGCCCGATTTATCAGGCGCGTCGCCTCCAAGCGGGCGCGCGCGTCACGTGAGGACCATCCCGAAAAAGCAGGCCGGATCATGGCCGGACTCGGGCAGCGCGCGCAACTGCCGACAACGGCACTTGCGCACGGAACCATCGTCCGCGCCGTTTTCGCCGCCAGAGGCCGGCGGATCGTCCGCTTTGCCGGGACTTCGGCAAGGGACCGGCGTCGCTCAGCCGCCCCGCCCCGACGACCTGCTTGTACCTGCTGCTGCGGCAGGCACAAGACCGGTCGGCGAGGCGACCGCCGGAGCTATGACGCCTTTCCGCTTCCGGGTTTAGTCTTGAAACGGGTCTTCGACAAGAATCGTGTCGTCGCGCTCCGGGCTGGTCGACAGCAGCGCCACCGGCGCGCCGATCAGTTCCTCGACGTGGCGGACGTACTTGATCGCCTGCGCGGGCAGTTCCGCCCACGACCGGGCGCCCGCCGTGGTCTCGCGCCAGCCTTCCACGGTCTCGTAGATCGGCTCGACACGCGCCTGCGCCGCCTGGGACGCCGGCAGGTAGTCGATCTCGCGCCCATCGAGGCGGTAACCCACGCAAATCTTGATCTCGTCGAGACCGTCGAGCACGTCGAGCTTGGTCAGCGCGATGCCGGTGATGCCGGCGGTGCGGATAGTCTGGCGAACCAGAACCGCATCGAACCAGCCGCAGCGGCGCTTGCGGCCGGTTACCGTGCCGAACTCGTGACCGCGGGTGCCGAGGAAATCCCCGATCTCGTCGAACTGCTCGGTCGGAAACGGACCCTCGCCGACGCGGGTGGTGTAGGCCTTCGTGATGCCGAGCACATAATGCAGCGCCGAGGGGCCGACGCCCGAGCCGCTCGCCGCAGCGCCCGCCACGGTGTTGGACGACGTAACGAACGGATAGGTGCCGTGGTCGATGTCGAGCAGCGCGCCCTGGGCGCCCTCGAACAGGATGCGGCGCCCTTCCCGCCGGGCGGTGTCGAGCACGCGCCAGACGGTGTCCATGTAGGGAAGCACCTTGTCGGCGATGGAGGCGAGTTCGTCATAGATCGCGGCGGACGAGATTTCCGGCTCGCCGAGGCCGCGCCGCAAGGCGTTGTGATGCACCAGCAGGCGGTCGATCTTGCCCTTGAGGCCCTCGAGGTCGGCGAGGTCCATCAGCCGGATCGCGCGGCGGCCGACCTTGTCCTCGTAGGCTGGGCCGATGCCGCGCTTGGTCGTGCCGATGCGGGTGCCGGAGGTGGAGGCCTCGCGCAGTGCGTCCAGCTCGCGGTGGAGCGACAGGATCAGGGCGCAGTTTTCGGCGATGCGCAGGGTCTCGGGGGTCACGACCACGCCCTGGACGGCGAGCCGCTCGATTTCGCCCGCGAGCGCATGGGGGTCCAGAACCACGCCGTTTCCGATCACCCCGAGCTTGCCGGGGCGCACCACGCCGGACGGAAGCAGGCTCAGCTTGTATTTCACGCCGTCGATGACGAGGGTGTGCCCGGCATTGTGGCCGCCCTGGAAGCGCACGACGACATCGGCACGCTCGGACAGCCAGTCGACGACCTTGCCCTTGCCTTCGTCACCCCACTGGGAGCCGACCACGACCACGTTTGCCATTCCTGGAGCCCTTCCCTGGTTTCCGCCCTGCCGGCCCCCCGCTGCCGTTATCCGGCTGCGTCGGAGGCGCCTTTCTATAGAGCGCTTTGCGCCGCGATGAAATCATCCGATCGGCGGTGTCGCGCTTCCGCAGCCCGCTTCCGGGTGGGCGGTTGCGGCGAGGCCGGCTTGCCACCGTTCGCGCCGGCGCTGCCATCCGAAGGCGCGACGGCACCCTCCGGGTCTGCTACAGCACGACGGAGGGAGTGGACAGCACGGCCCCAGGGCCGGCCATGTCCGAGATCAAAAAGCCCGCCGCAGAGGACGGGCGACGCGAAATCGCCCGGAGTGCCTGCCGATGCCTCCCGCCGCTGCAAAGCCGCCCGTTCCGAACCCGCCCGCGCATTCCCGCCCGGGCGGCCGCTCACCGCTGGATTTCCTGTCGAACAACGCCTACCTGCTGCTCGCCCTCGCCACCCTGTTCTGGGGCGGCAACATGGTGCTCGGGCGCTATGTGGCCGGCCACGTTCCGCCGGTCGCGCTCGCGCAGGTGCGCTGGACGGCGGCCTTCCTGATCGTGCTGCCGTTCTGCTGGCGGTACCTCGTGCGCGATATCGGCGAGATCCGCCGCCATATCGGGCTGATCAGCGTCATGTCGGGCGCGGGCATCGCCGCCTACAACACGCTGTCCTATGTCGGCCTGCAATATGCCACCGCGATCAGCGGCGTGCTCGTCGTCTCCACGGCGCCGCTGCTGATCGGGTTCTGGTCGTTCGTGCTCTATCGCGACCGCATGACGCCCGCCCAGATCGGCGGCGTGACGCTGTCGCTCGTGGGTGTCGCCTTCATCATCGGCCGCGGCGACCCGGCCGTGCTCGCCCACCTCAAGCTCAATCCGGGCGACGTGCTGATCGTGGTCGCGGTGTTCGCCTACGCGCTTTATTCGGCGCTGCTGAAGCAGCGTCCCCAGGTTCACCCGATGTCGTTCATCGCCGTCACCATGGGCCTCGGCCAGGCGATGCTGTGGCCGTTCTTCGCGTGGGAGCTCGCCTCCGGGCTGCATCTCCATGCCGATGCGCTCACGTTCGCCTCGCTGGCCTATGTGGTGCTGTTCGCCTCGATCGCCGCCTATTTCGCCTTCAATCGCGGCGTGGAACTCATCGGGCCGAATCGCGCCGGGCCGTTCTTCCACCTCATTCCCGTGTTCGGATCCGCTCTCGCGGTGCTGTTCCTGGGGGAGCGACCGGCGTGGTATCACGGCGTCGGCTACGTGCTCATCCTCTGCGGGATCGCGATCACCCAGCGCCGCCGCCCTGCGGCGTGACGGTGCGTGTTTTCGACATTCTTCGCCGGCCGGGCCGGCGCCGGGCCCCGCTTTTTTCGGCCCGGGAGACGATCCGAACGGCCGTTGTCGCGTTAGGCCCTCGTTGCCGCCCTTCAGACCAGCGTGCCCCGATGCCCCGAATCATGCCTCTGCAGCATGCCAAGGACAGCCTTTCCAGCATGACCCGATCCTCCCGCTCCGCCCGCCCGTCCGCGATCGCCGCCCTCTTCCTCGCTGCACTCGTGCTGATCCCCGGCATCGTCCTGGCCCAGACGCCGGCAAGCCCTGCAGCGCC
>JAEZMP010000245.1 GCA_023442215.1 Pseudomonadota bacterium | reverse complement strand
GGGCCACCCGCGGGGTGCGCCGCCTTTTCTGTTTCCTGCAAGGCGTTCTTTCCGCGATCGCACCGGCCGGACGGTTCCGCCTGGAGCGGCTCCCGATCGGACGGAATCATCCGAGCGGGATATGCGCCGGGCGGACGCGCGTCAGCGGGCAGGCCGCGGCGTCACTGGGCCGGGGCCGGAGCCGGGCTCGTGGTGCTGTCGCTGGTCTCGCCCGAGGTCGCCTTCTTCTGCTCCTCGATGAGCTTCTGGCGCTGGGCTTCGGCGCGCTTGTCGAGCTGCGACTGCAGCTCTTCCTGCTGCTTCTGCAGCACCGCGGGATCGGTCGCCGGGCCGTCATAGACCTTGGAGAAGTTCTTCAGCGAAACCGGGAACGCGATGGGGCTGCCCTGCTGGTTGATGGTCACCAGCGTCATCTGGCTGCCCTTCTTCATGGCGGCGATGAGCTGGTCGCTCGCCACCATCTCCGCGAAGCAGGCGTTCTGGAAGCAGATCGAGTACTTGGCCTGATCCTGCTTGCCGCTGTCGATCTGGACGCGCAGGCCGGGCTGGATCTGCATGCCGACCGGCACGGCGACCATCAGCACCCGGCGCGACTCGCCCTGGAACTCGCGCACGGCGACGGACGCGATCGGCGCGCCGCCGGCGGTGTCGAGGCGAAGGTCCTTGGCGACCACGCACAGCTGCTTCTTGGACTGCGGATCGGTGCTGCAGAACTTCAGCCACGGCGTGTCGAGGAAGTTGTTGGGCGAAGGCGCCGCCTGCTGCTGGCCGCCCTTGGGCGCCGGAGCAGCCTGCTGCTGTGCCTGGGCGTCCGCGCCGAACACAGCCGCCAGCAGCGCAGCCGCCGCGCCGGCCGTCGCCAGACGCCGCCCGCGATTGGTCCGTCCGCGATTTGCGAGCATCTCACTCGTCATGGAATCCCCGTCGTTCTCGAATCCGTTGCCGATCCAGCAATCGCGGCAGCCCGTCTCAACACCGACCGGTGATCAGTTCATGGCGCACGCTTCGCTATGAGCGAGCCGTCGTGACTGTCGACTGGGGCGAGAGCATGGCCGATTTACGACCCGCCGCACATCGCGCGCATCCTTAACGCCCCACCAACGCCATTGCCAGCGTGACAGAACGGAATTCCGGCCTTCCAGGGGGCGTCCGGACGAAATCCGCCGACGCATGGCAAGCCGGCAACAGAAGCCTTCGCTCCCCGGACCGGACAGCGCCACTCCGGCGCCGGCACTCGAATGACGGCGGCGGATGCCCTATGTAGGCAGTTAGACGTGCCCGCCGCCGGTGTCCTCCCGCGGCGGGACTGAGCCCGCAGCCTGCCGGCCTCGCGCGCCTGCCGCCGAGCCCGCCGACCCCATCGAGGCCAAGATGAACGCGCTGGAGCCCATGATCATCGACGTCGTCTCCGACGTCGTCTGCCCCTGGTGCTTTCTCGGCGAGCGCCGGCTGCACCGCGCGCTGGAAATGCTGCCGGACCTCGCCGTCGAGGTCCGCTGGCGGCCGTACCAGCTCGATCCCGGCGTGCCGAAGGACGGCGTCGACCGGCAGGACTACATGAAGGCGAAGTTCAAGGATCCCACGCATCTCGATGAGATCCATGCCCGTCTCAACGCGCTCGGCGCCGACGAGGACATCGCCTTCGCGTTCGACGCCATCGTGCGGCAGCCGAACAGCCTCAATGCCCACCGGCTGATTCGCTGGGCTGGGATGGAGGGCGTGCAGGACGCCGTGGTCGACCGGCTGTTCACGCTGTTCTTCTCCGAGGGCGCGGACATCGGCGATCCCGCCGTGCTGGTCGGCGCGGCGAAGGACGCCGGCATGGACGCCACCGTCGTCGCCCGTCTGCTGGAGGGACCGTCCGACGTCGACGCGGTGCGCAGCGAGATCGAGACCGCCCAGCGCATCGGCGTCACCGGCGTGCCCTGCTTCATCCTCGACGGCAAATATGCGGTGATGGGCGCGCAGGAGGCCGAGGCGCTCGCCGAGGCGATCCGGCAGGCGGCGGAACAGCGCGGCGACACCGAGGCGGCGGACTGAGGTCCCTCGCCCGCTCACGCACCGGTCTCACCAACAGATCTCATGCACGCCCGATGCGCGCGCATGAGCGGCCGACGCCCGGTCCATGAGCGGTCGATCGGCGCCTAACGCTCTCTTTACCGCACCGGCATAGGGTGAATCGGCGACAACCGTCACGGCCGTGGCGGTTTGCGCGCGTTCTCGTCCGCAAATGCCACCTCGTTACCGCCTCCGGTGCCCCATTCAGATCGATGCCCGCGTGAGAACCGTCCGCCCGGGACGGAACGATCCCGCGCGGGCGCCTGACGGCCGATCGGCGGCTTCGGGTGGCGGCGCGACGTTGCCCGCCGATTCAGAACAACGTACATAGTCGTGCACAAGGGTGCCGGCCACGTATAGTGGCGTTCGGGATACTGCAAACGGAGCCTCGCAATGGCGCGTGCCCGCCAGTCCAATCAGGAATCCGCCGCCGGCAAGGCGATGGAGCGGACGCTGTCGATGATCGGCGGCAAGTGGAAGGGCGTGATCCTGCACCATCTGTCGGCGTCGACGCTGCGCTTCAACGAGCTCAGGCGGCGGATGCCGGGCATCACCCAGCGGATGCTGACGAGCCAGTTGCGGGAACTCGAGGCAGACGGCCTCATCACCCGCACCGTCTATGCCCAGGTGCCGCCGCGCGTGGACTATGCGCTGTCGCCCCTCGGAACCAGCCTCGCCGCGATCCTCTCGGCCCTCGAAGCTTGGGGGGCGGCCCATCCGGCGCCGCCCGAGCCCGCCGCCGTGGCGCCGGTCGCCGCCGCGAAGCCGGTGCCGCCTGCCGCCGATCCCATCCCACCGGCCCGCCACGATGTCGAGGCGGACGCGGAGGAGCCGTTCATCCCCTCCCCGTTCATCGCCTCCCCGGCGGCGGCGGCTAGCTTCATGGAAGCGCTCTCGGCCCTGACGCGCGAGGAGGAGGACGCCCGCGCGCCCGAAGCGGCCCCGGCGGACCGGCCCACCGACGTTTTCCAGCCCTCCGAGGTGTTCGGCGGCTCGGCCTATGCCGAGACCTACGAGGAGCCGGCCCCGGCCGCCGCGCAGGAGCCGGAGACGGCGGAGAGCGCGCCCGCCCCAGCCGAGGCGGGGGCCGGGGAGCCTGCCGCGGACACCCCGGCGGAGCCCGAGAGCACGGCGCAGCCCAACACTGAAGGGCAGCCCAAGACGGAAGAGCCGCCGAAATACCGCATCCGGCCGTGGACGCCGCGCGACTTCTCGCTGTTCCGGTAAGCCCCCCCCCTGTCGCCGGCGGTCTTTCCGCGCGCCGCGAACCGGCGCGACGATCGCACTGTCATCTTGTTCGGCGAGACTTCATGATCGGCCGGACGGACGATGCGGGCTCGCGCGGCGGGCCGGCCGTCGCTGTCCGGACCATCGCCTTCGTGCGCGCAGCGGCGCGAGACAACCGGAGAACAACGAGATGTCGCACGGCCACTTCATCTGGAACGAACTCACCACCCGAAATGCCGAAGCGGCCGTGCACTTCTACAAGGCGACGCTCGGCTGGACGTTCGAGGCGATGCCGATGGAAGGCGGCGGCACCTACTACACCGCGCGCGACGGCGAGACCTACGTCGCCGGCATCTTCACCATGGAAGGCGCCTATTTCGAAGGCGTGCCGGAACACTGGTTCTCGTATATCGAGGTCGACGACGTCGACCGTCGCGCGGCCCTGTTCGCGGAAGCCGGCGGCTGCGTGGCCCGGGCGCCCTGGGACATTCCGAATGTCGGCCGCATCGCCGTCGTGCAGGACGCCGGCGGCGCCTATGTCGGCCTGATGAAGCCGATCGCCCGCTGAGCGGACGGAAGGCGGCGGCAGGGCGCGCGCCGCCTTCTTCAGTTCACGCCGCCTTCCAGTTCACGCCGCCTTCTTGGTGCCTTCCTCGGCGAGGCGCACCAGCTTCACCAGCACGGCGGCGGTGCCCTTGAGACGGTCGTCGGGCCGCGCCCAGTCGCGCGAGAGCACGACGCGGTGGTCCGGCCTGATCTTCGCCAGCACGCCCTGCTCGCCGATATAGCGGACGAGGCCGACGGGATTGGCGAACACGCCCCCGCGGAAGGCGATGACGACGCCCTTCGGCCCGGCGTCGATCTTCTCGACATTGGCGCGGCGGCACAGCCCCTTGATGTAGACGATCCTGAGGAGGTGCTCGACCTCCTCCGGCAGCGGGCCGAAGCGGTCCACCATCTCGGCGCCGAATCCGTCGATCTCGGCCGGCTCGGCGATATCCGCGAGACGGCGATAGAGCCCGAGGCGGAGCTGAAGGTCCGGCACATAGTCTTCCGGGATCAGCACCGGCGTGCCGATGGAGATCTGCGGCGACCAGCGCTCGTCGGTCTCGGCCTCGTCGCCGCCGGCCTTGAGGTTGGCGACCGCCTCCTCCAGCATCGACTGGTAGAGTTCGAAGCCGACTTCCTTGATGTGGCCGGACTGCTCGTCGCCGAGAAGATTGCCGGCGCCACGGATGTCGAGGTCGTGGCTGGCGAGCTGGAAGCCGGCGCCGAGCGTATCGAGCGACTGCAGCACCTTGAGGCGGCGCTCGGCCGTCGCCGTCATCGGCTTGCCCGCCGGCACGGTGAAGAGCGCATAGGCGCGGGTCTTCGAACGGCCGACGCGGCCACGAAGCTGGTAGAGCTGCGCCAGGCCGAACATGTCGGCGCGGTGGACCACCAGCGTGTTGGCCGAGGGAATGTCGAGGCCGGATTCGACGATGGTGGTCGACAGCAGCACATCGTACTGGCCGTCGTAGAACGCGTTCATGATGTCGTCGAGCTCGCCCGGCGGCATCTGGCCGTGGGCGACCGCGACCTTCACCTCCGGCACCGTTTCGTCGAGGAACGTCTTGGCCTCGGCGAGGTCGGAGATGCGCGGGCAGACATAGAAGGTCTGGCCGCCGCGGAAGCGCTCGCGCAGCAGCGTCTCGCGAATGACGAGCGGATCGAACGGCGAGATGAAGGTGCGCACCGCCAGCCGGTCGACCGGCGGCGTCGCGATCAGCGATAGCTCGCGCACACCGGTCAGGGCGAGTTGCAGCGTGCGCGGGATCGGCGTCGCCGAAAGCGTCAGCACGTGGACGTCGGCCTTGAGTTCCTTCAGCCGCTCCTTGTGCTTGACGCCGAAGTGCTGCTCCTCGTCGACGATGAGAAGGCCGAGATCGCGGAACTGGATGCCCTTGGCGAGCAAAGCGTGGGTGCCGACGACGACGTCGATGCTGCCGTCCGCAAGGCCCTTCTTGACCTCGGACTGCTCCTTGGCCGTGACCAGCCGCGAAAGTTGGGCGAGCTTGAGCGGCATGCCCTGGAAGCGGCTCACCACCGTCTTGAAGTGCTGGCGCGCCAAGAGCGTGGTCGGCACTAGGATCGCGACCTGATGGCCGGACATGGCGGCGACGAACGCCGCGCGGAGCGCCACCTCGGTCTTGCCGAAACCGACGTCGCCGCAGACAAGACGGTCCATCGGCCGGCCGGCCGCGAGATCCTCGACCACCGCCTCGATGGCGGCGAGCTGGTCCTCGGTCTCGTCATAGGGGAAGCGGGCGACGAACTCGTCATAGACCCCTTCGGCCGGCGCCATCACCGGCGCGGCGCGCAGCAGCCGGGCCGCCGCGGTCTTGATGAGCTGCTCGGCGATCTCGCGGATGCGCTGGCGGATGCGGGCCTTGCGGGCCTGCCACGCGCCGCCGCCGAGCTTGTCGAGCTGGGCGTCGTTGTCCTCCGAGCCGTAGCGGGTCAGGAGTTCGATGTTCTCAACCGGCAGGAACAGCTTGTCGCCGCCGGCATAGACGATCTCGAGGCAGTCGTGCGGGTGGCCGGCGGCCTCGACGGTCTTCAGGCCGACGAAGCGGCCGATGCCGTGGTCGACATGGACGACGAGATCGCCCTGGGAAAGGCTGGAGGCCTCCGTCAGTGCCTCGGCGCCGGTCGACTTGCGGCGCCGCTGGCGCACCAGCCGGTCGCCGAGAATATCCTGTTCGCCGACGACGACGAGGTCGCCTGCCTCGAAGCCGGTCTCGACGCCGAGCACGGCGAGCGCCACCACCTCGCGCGGCAGCCCGTCGATCTCGGACCACGTTTCGACGGCCTTGACGGCGCCGAGGCCGTGATCGGCGAGGATCTGGCCGAGCCGGTCGCGCGAGCCGGCGCTCCACGAGGCGAGCACGATGCGCCGCTTCGCCCGCCGCAGGTCGACGATATAGGACACCACGGCGTCGAACACGTTGGCGCCGGCCGCCCGCTCCGCGGCGAAGGTGCGGCCATGCCTGGCGCCCATGTCGATCACCGGACCGCTGAGCGCGGTCTCCGGCACCGAGAACGGGGACAGCCGCAGCCGGGTGTGGCCGGCCATGGCCGCGATCCAGGAATCCTGGTCGAGATAGAGGCTTTCGGGCGCGATCGGCCGATAGGGCACCTCGCCGGCTGCCTGCTTCGGGCCGGAGAGCGTGGCGCGCCGCGCCTCGTAATGATCGAGCGCCTGCTTCAGCCGCTCGCCGAGCGCCTCGTCCACCAGCGGGTCGAGCACCAGCGGCGCCGTGCCGAAATAGGCGAACACCGTGTCGAGCCGCTCATGAAACAGCGGCAGCCAGTGTTCCATGCCGGGAAAGCGTCGGCCCTCGCTGATGGAATGGTAGAGCGCATCGGAGCGGTCCGGCGCGCCGAAGGCCGCGACATAGGCCTGGCGGAACCGGCGGATCGTATCCGGCGTCAGCACCACCTCGCTCATCGGCATCAGGTCGACGCGCGTCAACTGGCCGGTGGTGCGCTGGCTTTCCGGATCGAAACGGCGGATCGATTCCAGCGTGTCGCCGAAGAAATCGAGCCGCACCGGCGCCTCGGCCCCGGGCGCGAACAGATCGACGATGCCACCGCGCACGGCATATTCGCCGGCATCGCGGACGGTCGCGGTGCGCAGGAAGCCGTTGTCCTCCAGCCATCGCACCAGCACGGAGATGTCGACACGGTTGCCGACATGGGCGGAGAACAGCGCGGCGGCCAGATCGGCGCGCGCCGGCACCCGCTGGGCCGTGGCGTTTACGGTGGTGAGCACGATGCGCGGCCGAGGCGCACCGCCCTTGGCGGGCGGGCGCGCGAGGGCGGCCAATGCCGCCATGCGCCGCGCCGCGACCACGGCGGACGGCGACACCCGGTCATAGGGCATGCAGTCCCACCCCGGCAGGTGGATCAGCTCGGCCTCGGGGGCGAACACCGCGAGCGCTTCCGACATAGCGGCGAGCCGGACGCCGTCGCGCGCGACGACGACCAGCGACGGCCCCTCGCCGCCCCGGGCGAACGACGCGCGCGCGAGATCGGCGACGACGAGGGCATCGTAGCCATCCGGCACGGCGGAAAGGGTGGCATCGCCACCGTGCGCCAGCACGTCGGCGAAGCTCGGGCGGTTCATCGGGCGCACGGGTATCGAAGCCTCACGGGTGGCAGAATCTCAAAGGTCATAAAGCCCCTTGGCGATCTCGGTTCCCGCATGGAACGCGAGAAAGTCGGCGAAGATCGCCGTGTCGTGCTCGGGGTCGATCGGCATCCGGCCGACGACCCAGCCGAACAGGGTCTGGTCGGGCACGTCCATCAGCGCCTCGAACACGGCGAGCTGGTCGTCGGACCAGCCGACGATGCGGGCATCGACATAGGAGCCGAGCAGCAGGTCCATCTCCCGCATGCCGCGATGCCACGCACGGAACAGCACCTTGCGGCGGCGCGCATCGACTTCGGCGCTGGTGATGGACGTGCCGGTCATGGAAGCTCAACTCCGCTGCGGCCCGAACGAACGCGGAACCGCTGCGGTCATAGCGCCGCCGAGCGCGGCTGTCAGCAGGCTTTGAGGCCGGCGCCCCCGACGCACAAGCGCCCGGGAACCCGGCGGGATGCCGCCCGCGCAGGACAGCGGCACCGACGACGCGGCGTTGCCGGAGGATCGGGGCGTCACCCGCCTCGCCCACCAGGCGACCGCGCTCGCGATGCCCGATGCGGCGGCGAGCGGCGGCGCATTCAGTCGATCAAGGTGAACGAGTCGGTCGAATCCGACCGTTTCAGTCCGGAAGCCGCCGATGCAGACGGTGGCGGCGGCGCATGGGAGGCGGCAGCGGCGCTGCCCGGGCTGAACGTCAGCAGGGTGTCGTAGTCGACATGGACGAAATCGTCGCTATCGGTGCGTTGAACCATCCTCGCCGGGATGACGTCGCACGCCTCGACGGACTTGAAATCGTAATATTCCCAGAGATCCTTCCAGAGGCTCGGCCAGTCCTTGTAGTATCCCGCGCCGATATCGTACTGGCCGATATTGGGGTCGAACAGGCTGCCCCGCTTGTCGTCACCTGTGGTGTAGGCCGCCATCGCATGGGCCATCATCTTCTTCGAGAACATGCCCGTCTCGAAGCCGACCCGGTAATATTTCAGGCCGCTCTCATGCGCGGACCGCCAGAGATGCGGATCGGTGGGAGCGCCCGGCATCTCCGGATCGCAAATCTTCAGGCCGGCCGAACTTCTCTTGGTGTCGTGAGCCGTCACGATCTCGTGATGACTTTTGAACGGATTGGAATACTTCTCCCAGAATCGCCGGTCTCCATCGTTGAGGTAATGGCTGCTCAGCCATTCCACGCTCGCCCCGTAGCACACGCCGGGTAGGTGGAGCGGGCTGTCCGTGAGAAGTCGGAGATGCTGCAGGAAGCCTTTGCCTGAGGCTGTCCGCGCGTACATTTGCACCTTTGTCAGCATGTACACTTCCGATTTCAAGAGGCCACCCTCAAGTAATCGTAGAAGACAATCCGAGAATGCGAAAGGGGCGAATCGTCCCGCAACGGCGAAACGTCGTCCGGCAGAAGGACCGCCAAGGCGCAGGACAGGCGCTGCCCGCGACGGCAGTCGCCGCGCAGGGACGGTGTCTCATGCGCCGTCGCGACAGGGACCGGACCTTAGAGCATATCCCGTCCAGATCGGATCGATCTGGACGACAAGGATATGCTCAAGTATTTGAATCTGGAGCGATTTCTTGTCGATCTGATGATTCCATCAGATCGGAAAACGCCCTAGCGGGAGACCGGCCGCCCGTCCCTCAGGCCGCGGCGATACCGACGCGGGCGGGATCGTAGGCGAGGATCGGGGCGAGCCAGCGCTCGGCTTCCGCCACGCTCATGCCCTTGCGGGCGGCATAGTCCTCGACCTGGTCGCGCTCGATGCGGCCGACGCCGAAATAGTGGCTGCCGGGATGGGCGAAATAGAGCCCGGAGACGGCGGATGCCGGCCACATGGCGTAGCTCTCCGTCAGCTTGATGCCGGTCGCGGCCTCGGCATCGAGCAGGCGGAACAGCGTCGCCTTCTCGGTGTGGTCGGGCTGGGCCGGATAGCCCGGCGCCGGACGGATGCCCTGATATTTCTCGCCGATGACATCGGCATAATCGAGCGCCTCGCCGGCGGCGTAGCCCCAGAGCTCGCGGCGGACGCGGGCGTGCATCGCCTCGGCGAAGGCTTCGGCCAGACGGTCGGCGAGCGATTGCGACAGGATCTTGGAATAGTCGTCGTTGGCGCGGGCGAAGCGCTCGGCCACGGCCTCCTCGCCGAGGCCGGCGGTGACGGCGAAGCCGCCGACATAATCGGCGATGCCGGAGCCGATCGGCGCGACGAAATCGGACAGCGCGACATTGCCGCGCTCGCCGGAGCGCGCCATCTGCTGGCGCAGGGTGTGCAGCACGGCGAGCTTTTCGGTGCGGCTGTCGTCGGTATAGAGCACGATGTCGTCGCCGTCGGCATTCGCCGGCCAGAAGCCGACCACGCCGTTCGCCGTGAGCCAGCGTTCCCTGACGAGCTGCGCCAGCATCCGCTGCGCATCGGCGATCAGCGCCCTGGCCGCCGGGCCGACCTTGGGATCTTCCAGCACCAGGGGATAGGTGCCCTTGATCTCCCAGGCGGACAGGAACGGCGTCCAGTCGATATAGGGCACGATCCTGTCGAGCGGGACGTCGTTGAAGGTGCGGGTGCCGATGAAGCGCGGGCGGGTCGGGGTGTAGCCGGACCAGTCGAGCTTCGGGGCGCGGGCGCGCGCGTCGGCGATGGAGAGCCGGCGGCGGTCGTCCTGCGCGCGGGCGTGGCCCTCGGCGATCGCGGCATATTCCTTGCGGACCTCGGCGAAGTAGCCGTCGCGGTCGGAGAGCAGACGCGACACCACGCCGACCGCGCGGCTGGCGTCGGTGACGTAGACGGTCTGGCCGCGGTTGTAGTTCGGATTGATCTTGACCGCGGTGTGGACGCGGCTCGTGGTGGCCCCGCCGATCAGCAGCGGCACGTCGAAGCCCTCGCGCTCCATCTCGGCGGCGACGTGGCACATCTCGTCGAGGGACGGGGTGATGAGGCCCGAAAGACCGATGACGTCGACCTTCTCCGCCCGCGCCCGCTCCAGGATGGTCGCGGTCGGCACCATCACGCCGAGGTCGATGACCTCGTAGTTGTTGCACTGGAGCACGACGCCGACGATGTTCTTGCCGATGTCGTGGACGTCGCCCTTCACGGTGGCGAGCAGGATCTTGGCCTGGGCCGGGGCTTCCGACTGGCCGGAGAGGCGCTTCTCCTCCTCCATGAACGGCATCAGGTAGGCGACGGCCTGCTTCATGACGCGCGCGGACTTCACCACCTGGGGCAGGAACATCTTGCCGGCGCCGAACAGGTCGCCGACGACGTTCATGCCGCTCATCAGCGGGCCCTCGATCACGTCGAGCGGGCGCTTCGAGGCGGCGCGGGCTTCCTCGGTATCGGCCTCGATGAACTCGGTGATGCCGTTGACGAGGGCGTGCTCCAGCCGCTTCTGGACCGGCGCGTCGCGCCACTTGAGATCGACCTCGCGCTGCTTGACGCCGTCGC
>JAEZMP010000234.1 GCA_023442215.1 Pseudomonadota bacterium | reverse complement strand
TCGTCTCCACCCGCGGCCGCGGCGCCGAGAACACCCAGCGCTTCAACGCGCGTCCGGGCGACCTCGCCAGCGGCAAGCCGGTGATCGTGCTCGTCAACGGCGGCTCGGCATCTGCGTCCGAGATCGTGGCCGGTGCGCTGCAGGATCACCGCCGCGCGACGATCCTCGGCACCCGCTCGTTCGGCAAGGGCTCGGTGCAGACCATCATCCCGCTCGGCTCGAACGGTGCGATCCGCCTGACGACGGCGCGCTACTACACGCCGTCGGGCCGCTCGATCCAGGCGAAGGGCATCGAGCCGGACATCGAGGTGCTGCAGGACGTTCCGGACGAGCTGAAGGACAAGGTCGAGGTCAAGGGCGAGGCCACCCGGCCGGGCCATCTGCAGGCCGAGGACGGCAAGGAGACGCTCTCGCCCTCCCAGGCCTACGTTCCCGAAGACCCGAAGAAGGACAAGCAGCTCAACACGGCGCTCGACCTTCTGCGCGGCGTGCAGGCCAACAAGAACTTCCCGCCGAATCCGGAGACGCCGGTTCCAAACTGAGCCGGTTCTCGACGACGTACGCACGGCCGCGGGTCATTCCCGCGGCCGTTTGCGTTTCCGCGTGACCGATTTCTTGTCGTTCTGATGATTCCATCAGATCGGAAAGCGGCTCTAGTGGCCGACATTCGACAGGAGATTGAGCACCAGGCAGCCGGCGATGATCAGCGCGAAGCCGACAAGGGCGGCGAAATCGAGTTTCTGGCCATAGAGGACGACGCCGACCCCGGCGACGAGAACGATGCCGAGGCCGGACCACATCGCGTAGGCGACACCGACGGGAAGGGTGCGCAGCGACAGCGTCAGCAGGTAGAACGCGATGCCGTAGCCCGCCACCACCAGCAGCGACGGCCAGAGCCGGGTGAACTCCTCCGAGGCCTTCAGCGCGCTCGTCGCGATCACCTCGGCGACGATGGCAAATCCGAGATAGACATAGGGCATGGGACTGTTCCTGAAACCGGCATGAGGCTGGAGAGTGTGGCCCGCTTCACGGCGGCGTGAAAGCCCCGCGCAGGCACAGAAGATCCCTCCCGACTGGCCGCGATCGGCGGACGACAATTCCCCGAAAGCGCGGTATTCCGGATTCCCGTCCCGGCTCGGCCGGGAACAACGTCTTCCGGAGTGTGCCCGATGCGTTTCCTGACCCCTTCAGGTGCCGACAACGCCGATCTGCGGGACGGCGAGCGGGCGTGGGTCCACCAGGCGATCGCCCGGCTCGAGGCCGACTACAATCGCTCGGCCGACACGCATCTCATCAAGGTCGACCTGCCGATCCCGGGCATCCACCTCTATCTCAAGGACGAATCGAGCCATCCCACGGGCTCGCTGAAACACCGGCTGGCGCGCTCGCTGATGCTCTACGCGCTGTGCAACGGCCGCGTCGGTCCGCGCACCACGCTGATCGAAGCCTCCAGCGGATCGACGGCGGTGTCGGAGGCCTATTTCGCCCGGCTGATCGGCAGCCGGTTCATCGCCGTGGTGCCGCGCTCCACGTCGTCCGAAAAGGTGCGGATGATCGAGGATCAGGGCGGCGAGGTGTTCTTCGTCGACGGACCCAAGGAGGTCTACGGCGCGGCGGAGCGGCTCGCAGCCGAGACCGGCGGCTACTATCTCGACCAGTTCACGTTCGCCGAGCGGGCGACGGACTGGCGCGGCAACAACAACATCGCCGAATCGCTGTTCCGGCAGATGTCGGCCGAACCGGCGCCGGTGCCGAGCTGGCTCGTGTGCAGCGCGGGCACGGGCGGCACCTCTGCCACCCTCGGCCGCTATATCCGCTATCGCCGCTTCGATACGCGGCTCTGCGTCGCCGACCCGGAGAGCTCGGTGTTCCACCGCCACTTCCTCGATCCCTCGGTGGTGGAACTCGACGGCGCGGGGCCGGGCATCGAGGGGATCGGCCGACCCCGCGTGGAACCCTCGTTCCTGCCGGAACTGGTGGACTGCATGATCGCGGTGCCGAATGCCGCGAGCCTTGCCGCAATGCGCGCCATCAGCGACGTGATCCGCAAGCCGTGCGGCGGCTCGACCGGAACCAACATCTGGGCGACGGCGCGCATCATCTCGCGGATGATGGCGCGGGGCGAGACCGGCTCGGTGGTGACGCTGCTGTGCGATTCCGGCGACCGCTACCGCTCGACCTATTACGACGAGGCCTGGATCGCCGCCCAGGGCCTCGATCTCGTGCCGGCGAGAGCCGAGATCGACGATTTCCTGCTGAAGGGCGTGCCGCTGTCGGAGTGATGCGGCCGGTGATCACGGTGCGGTGCCGGTAGAACGGGCGATCTCCCGTCCCGTTTCGACGAGCAGCTTCAGCACGCGGTCGCGATCGGCCTCGCCGGCCACGTCGATGCGCCTGAGATAGGGGCAGGTGAGGGCGGCGATTGCGCTGCCTTGCGGACCGAGGATCGGGATCGAGAGATTGCGCACGCCCTCGATCTGCTGGCTGTCGGTGGCGGCGTAGCCGTCGCGGCGCAGGGCATCGAGGCGGCCCTCCAGATCCGCCGGCGCCCGGTCGTGGGGCAGGCGCTCATATTCCTCCAGCATGAATGCCCGCTCGCGCGACGTGGAGAAGGCGAGCAGCGCCTGGCCGGAGCCGGTGCCGAGCAGGCCGAGATGGGCGCCGACCCGCACACCGAGGCTCCAGTACTCGGGCGAATCCACCTGCGCGACGACGATCACCGCACCCCGGTCGTAGACCGCGAGATGGCAGGCCTGCCCGGCCTCGCGGGCGAAGCGGCGCATCACCGGCATGGCGTGGGAGACCAGCCGACGCATCGGCTCGTGCCGGTGGGCGAGGGCGAACAGCTTGAGGCTCAGCTCGTAGAGGTCGCCGGAGGAGCGGGAGACATAGCCGCGCCGCACCAGGCGGTCGAGCATGCGGTAGATCTCGTTCGGCGTGCGGCCGAGGGCCTTGGCGATTTCCGCCTGGGTCAGGCCTTCCTCGGTGTCCGCCAGGAGTTCCAGGATGTCGAGGCCCTTGTCGAGCGCCGGGGCGCGGTAGCGGTCCGCCTCATCGCCGCTCATGTCGGGCCTTTACAGGAAAAAAACATCGCTACACACCCCGTGCGACGTTGACCGTCGCCAGTGGATCGGCTTACCTGCGAATAATAGTTTCAAATATGAGGTAGCACCGCAAGCGGTTCCGCGGGCTGTCTCCGGCGGCGACCCACCGTCGCGCGCGTACACGTCTGACCGGCCGGCGACGCCGTCCGACCACACCCCGCAAGGCCGTGCAGCGGCCGTTCGAAGGAAGACCCATGACCGTCATCAAAGACATGCGGGTGTTCGACCTGCGCTTCCCGACCTCGCTGTCGCTGGACGGCTCGGACGCGATGAACCCCGATCCGGACTATTCCGCCGCCTATGTGGTGCTCTCGACGGGCGAGGACGGGCTGGAAGGCCATGGCCTGACCTTCACCATCGGCCGGGGCAACGACATCTGCTGCGACGCCATCCGGGCGATGCGCCATCTCGTCGTCGGGCTCGATCTCGACTGGGTCGAGTCGGACCCCGGCCGGTTCTGGCGCCATGTGACGAGCGACAGCCAGCTGCGCTGGATTGGCCCGGACAAGGGGGCCATCCACCTCGCGACCGGCGCCGTCGTCAACGCCGTCTGGGACCTGATGGCGAAGCGGGCCGGCAAGCCGGTGTGGCAGTTCGTTGCCGACATGGAGCCCGAGCAGCTCGTCAAGATCGTCGACTTCCGTTACATCACCGACTGCATCACGCCCGACGAGGCGCTGGAGCTGCTGCGCGCCCGGCAGGCCGGCAAGGCGGAGCGGATCGCGACGCTCAAGGCCGAGGGCTATCCCTGCTACACCACCTCGGCCGGCTGGCTCGGCTATTCCGACGAGAAGCTGCGCCGGCTCGCGCAGGAAGCCGTGGATGCCGGCTTCGATCACATCAAGCTCAAGGTCGGCCGAGACCGCGCCGACGATATCCGCCGTCTCGCGATTGCCCGCGAGGTGCTGGGTCCCGACCGCTACCTGATGATCGACGCCAACCAGGTGTGGGAGGTCGGCCAGGCGATCGACTGGATGGCCGACCTCGCCTTCGCCAAGCCGTTCTTCATCGAGGAGCCGACGAGCCCCGACGACGTCGCCGGCCATCGCCGCATCCGCCAGGCCGTTTCGCCGGTGAAGGTGGCGACGGGCGAGATGTGCCAGAACCGCATCATGTTCAAGCAGTTCATCATGGAAGGGGCGATCGACGTCGTTCAGATCGATTCCTGCCGGCTGGGCGGGCTGAACGAGGTGTTCGCGGTGCTGCTGATGGCTGCCAAGCACGGGCTGCCGGTGTGGCCGCATGCCGGTGGCGTCGGCCTCTGCGAATATGTGCAGCACCTATCGATGATCGACTATCTGTGCGTCTCGGGCACCAAGGAAGGCCGGGTGATCGAGTTCGTCGACCATCTGCACGAGCACTTCGTCGAGCCGTGCCTCATCGAGAAAGCGGCCTACATGCCGCCGAAGCTGCCGGGCTTCTCCATCGAGATGAAGCCGGCCTCGATCCTCAAGCACGTCTTCACGGGCTGAGCTTCAGCGAGATCGGGCCTCGCGGCGGCCTGAAACAGGGAATGGCGGCGCCGGACGGGAACCCGTCCGGCGCCGTTTTCGTCAGTAGGTCTTGTATTCCGCCTCGCCCTTGGAGAGCGCGAACTCTTCCTCCGGCGACAGCACCAGCTTGTGGCGGCCGGCGATGGCGAAATAGACGATGCCAAGCGCGAACCAGATGGCGACACCGATGACGCCGGCGCGATAGGTCGGATCGGAGAGCTGGAAGCCGAGAGTGACGATGGCGATGACGATCGTCAGCCCGGCGCCGACCACGCCGAACGGGCTCTTGTAGGGCCGCTCGATGTGCGGATGCGTGCGCTTGAGGATGATGTAGGACAGCGCCTGCATGATGTAGGACAGCATGGCGCCGAACACCGCCATGTTGAGGAGCGTGCCGCCGATGATGGCCGATCCTTCGGCGGCGCCGACCGTGAACCACACCGCGAACATCAGCACGAGCGCGACCAGCGCTCCCGCGAGCATCGCCACATGCGGCGTCTTGCGCGTGCCGTGGGTGATGGAGAGCCAGCGGGGGAAATAGCCCGCGCGCGACAGCGAATAGATCTGCCGGCCCTGGGCATAGATGATGGTGTGGAAGCTCGCGATAAGGCCGATGACGGCGACGAGTGCCAGCACCTTGGCGAGGCCGTCACCGTAGATGGCCCGGAAGCCGTCGAGCAGCGGTTCGCCGGAGGTGGCGAGCGCGAACGTGCCGTTCGGCACCGAGGAATTCAGCCACAGGATCATGAACGCGGAGATGATCAGCGTCAGGATGCCGAGGATGATGCCGCGTGGCATGTCGCGTTTGGGATCGACCGATTCCTCGGCCGCCAGCGGCAGCTGCTCGATGGCGAGGAACAGCCAGACCGCGAACGGCATCGCCGCGAGCGCGCCACCGATGCCGTGGGGCAGGAACGGCCCGCCGCCGTTCGGCAGCTCCGTGCCGTCAGCCGCGACATTGAGCGCCCAGCGCGAGAAATCGACCACCGGGAACGCACTGACCCAGAACGCGACGAGACAGGCGAGCGCGAGGAGGGTGACGACCAGCGTGACCTTGAACGACAGCTCGACGCCGACGACGTTGAGGCCGACGAACACGACGTAGCCGAAGATCCAGTAGACCGGCTGGAATTCGACCGGCGTTTCGAAGATCGAGCCCAGATAGGAGCCGATGAAGAACACCACCACGGCCGGGGTGATGACATATTCGACATTCTCGCACAGGCCGGTGATGAAGCCGCCCCAAGGGCCCATGGCGGTGCGGGCGAACGAATAGGCCGCGCCGGTGTGGGGCAGGGCCGGCGACATCTCGGCGATCGAGAAGGTCAGGCCGAGATACATCACCGCGATCAGGACTGCGGCGATGAACATGCCGCCCCAGCCGCCGGAGGCGAGGCCCAGGTTCCAGCCCGAGAAGTGCCCGGAAATCACGGCGCCCACCCCGAGCGCCCAAAGCGACGCCACCCCGGCGTAGCGCTTCAGCCCGCGCTTCTCGAAATAGGCGACATCCACCCGTTCATAGGTGATGCCCGTCGGTTGTGTATCCATCTTGCCCACGTCCCCTGAGAAAATGCGGCGGCGGACGGTGCGCAGCGATGAATACGCCCTGCCGCCGCGGCCACGAGCCGATATCCGGTCACCGCGAGGGGAGCGAAGCGGCCCGCCCGATCACGGCAAGTTGAGCCATGCAATCGGCGGGCCACTCGTGTGCAAATGAAATCGCCCGGGATCAGCCGAGCAGGACGCGGTTCTCCGGCAGGCCCGGCACGTCGACGGCGAGCGAGAAAAGGCTGCCGCCGAGCCGATCGCGTGGGTCGGACGCGGTGGTGATGTAGAGTGTCTTCAGGTCCGGCCCGCCGAACGTGCAGGTGGTGATGTTGCGCACCGGCATCTCGATGACGCGGTCGATCTGCCCGTCCGGCGCGATCCGCACGATGCACTGCCCGCCATAGCGGCAATTCCAGACATAACCGCGCGAGTCGATGGCCGAACCATCGGGCGAGCCGCGCTCGAACCCGGAGAAGAACGGCCGCTCATTGGCGATCTCGGAGGAATCCGGGTCGTAGTCGTAGGCGCGGATTTCGTTGGCGAGGGTGTCGGCGAAATAGAAGGTGCGGCGATCCGGGCTCCAGCACAGCGTGTTGGCGATGCCGAGATCGCGCCGCCACACGGTCGCCTCGCCGTTGCGGGCGATGCGGTAGAGCACGCCGTCCGTTCCGCCGGCAGGCATGTCCTCGCCGTCCGGCCCGACATTGTTGCGCATGGAGCCGACCCAGAACAAGCCGACGGGATCGGGCCGGCCGTCGTTGAGCCGCACCGCCGGGCTGCCGGGCAGGGTGAAGCCATGATCGCGGCGCTCATCGCCCGCCGGCCGCCACAGGATGATTCGTGAGCCGAGCGCCACCAGCATCGTGCCCGGCTGGGAGGTCAGCGCGAGGGCAACCACCGGTTCGTCGAACATCCACGTGTGGACGGAATTGTCCG
>JAEZMP010000196.1 GCA_023442215.1 Pseudomonadota bacterium | reverse complement strand
GGCGTCGACGTCGACGGTCTCGATGGGCTCGATCCTCGGCACGGTGATCGAGGCGTCGGTGACGCTGTTCGGCTCGGTGTTGGCGGCGGCGGCTTCGCTCTGGCTCAAGCGCCTCGCGGACGCCATCGGCATCAGCGTGGACGAGGCGAGCCGCGAACGGCTCGAGGAGATCATTCACAACGGCGCGGTCGCCACAGCGTCCGAGCTTGGCGTGACGCTCGACGGCCGTTGGCCGCTCGACGTGCGATCCGCGATGCTCGCGGGCACCGCCGATTATCTGATCAATCACGGCCGCGGCACTCTGCGTCGCCTCGGCGCCAATCCACGAGACCCCCTCGCGATCCAGCAGATCGTGGTGCCGCGTCTCGCCGGGATCGTGACGAGCGCGGCCGGGGTGCCGCTGCCGCCGCCCGTGCCGCCGTCCCTTGCGGCGCGCGGCTGATGGACGAGGCCGATCGAGCATCCGCGCTCGAAATGCGGACGCGCGAAGCGGCGATCCGGCGAACGCTCGACAGGCGCCGCCGCATCGCCGAACTGCCGGCGAGCGGGCTTTGCCGGGGGTGCGGCGAGAAGATCGACGAGGCGCGGTTGCGGGCGATGCCCGGCGCACGGCGATGCGTCGAGTGCGAGGGGGCGGCCGAGTGCGGCCGGGGACGGCGATGACGATGGACCTGGAGACCCTGCGCTTTGCCTGGACTGTACTCTGGCCGGTGCTCGGCGTCGCCGTGACCTGGGCGATCGGCAGGTCAAAAGCCTCGCAGAACGAGATCAACGGACTGCGGGAGCGCATCGACCAGTCCGAGCGCGCGATCGAAGCCGTCAAGAGCGAGCTGCGCCACATGCCGGATCGCGAACTCACGCACCGGATGGAGATGTCGCTCGGTTCGATGCGCGGCGAAATCGCGGTGCTCGCGGAGCAGCTCAAGCCGGTGGCGGCGATCTCGCAGCGGCTCCAGGAATACCTGCTCGACGCCACGAAAGTGCGGTGAACCATGACGATGGATCGCATCATCCGTGAAGAGGCGCGCCTGATCATCCTGCGCACCCTCGCCGATCAGATCGACGAGCGGCTGAATTCGGAACTGCTGCGCCTCAATCTGGAGACCTATGGCATCACCAAGCCGCGCGAGTGGGTGCATGGCGAGCTGGCCTATCTCGCCGAGATGGGCGCGGTCACGCTCACCGATGTGGCCACGGTTCGGGTGGCGGCGCTGACCGATCTCGGCGCGCGCCATGTTCGTCGCGAGGTCGCGATCGAGGGCATCAAGCGCCCGAGCCGGGCGGCGTGACATGAGTGGCCGCGGGCGCCTCTCGTCGATCGACCTGCTGCCGGACGAGGCTGCGGATGATGTCATCTGGGCTGTCGAGCAGCTCAACGGGCGGCAGCGGTCGCAGGCCGATATCCTGTTCGAGCTGAACGACCGGCTTGAAGCGAAGGGGCTCGACGGCATCTCGAAGTCGGCGTTCAACCGCAAAGCCGTGCGGCTCGCCCGCAACAAGCGGCGGCTGGACGAGGGGCGGCACATCTTCGCCGGCATGGCGCGAGACCTCACACCCGAGGCTGTTGACGAAAGCTCGCTGGTGATCGGCGAGATGATCAAGCTGCTCGTGGCCGAGCTGCTCGACGATCCGGTGGCGACACCCAAAGAAGCGGCGGAGCTGGCGCGCGCCTATCAATCGACGATCCGCGGGCAGCTCACGTCGGCCGAGCGCAGGCGCCGGCTTGAGGCGGACTACCGCGCCAAGGCGGAGAAGGCCGTCGAGCGTGCGGCGATGGAGGCCGGGCTTTCCGCCGAGCGCGCCGCCGCGCTCCGGCACGACATCCTGGGCGTCCCCGCGGGCCGCGAGCTGGTCGACGATGTCGATGCGGATGGCGGGCGCCATGCGGACTGAGGGCGGGCTGTCGGTTTCCGATCTACTGGTCTCGACGTCGCTGCCGGAGAAACATGATCCGCTGGCCGCCGGCATCCTTATGGCGCATCAAACCAAGTGGCTCGCCGATCCGTCGCCGCTCAAGCTGGCGTCGAAAGGCCGCCGGACGGGCATCACTTATGCCGAGGCGCTCGACGACTGCATTATAGCCGCCACGGCCCGCTCGGCCGGCGGCGACAACGTCTACTACATCCCGGACGTCAAAGAAAAAGGGCTGGAATATATCCGCTACGTCGCGCACTTCGCCCGCGTCGTCCAGCAGGAGCTTGCCGCCGCCGTCGAGGAATACCTGTTCGCCGACGAGCAGCCGGACGGGAGCACGAAGTTCATCACCGCGTACCGTGTCCGGTTTGCCTCCGGCTACCAGGTGGTGGCGCTTGCGTCGCGCCCCGCTAACATCCGCAGCTTGCAGGGCATTGTCGTGGTCGACGAGGCGGCATTCCACCGCGATGTTGTGGAGGTGATCGACGCCGTCAACGCGCTGCTGATCTGGGGCGGCAAGATCAGGATCATCAGCTCGCACAACGGCGAGGACAATCCGTTCAACCTGCTGATCCGCGACACGCGCGCCGGTCATTACGATTACAAGATCCATCACATCCCTTTCAGCCTGGCGGTGAAGAACGGCCTCTATGAGCGGGTGTGCCTGATGCGCGGCTGGCGGCCGACCGCTGCCGGCAAACAGGCATGGCTCAACAAGATCACCCGGTCTTACGGTCCGCGACATGAGGCGCGGGATGAGGAGCTGGAGGCGATCCCGCGGCGTGGATCGGGCGTGTATCTGCCGCGCGCCCTCGTGCAGCGGGCGCAGCGCGACGGCATCCCGGTGCTGCGGTGGTCCGTGCCGGAGACGTTCTATCTCGACGATGACCGCCTCGACGTGGCGAAGCGGTGGATCAAGGATCACCTGCAAATCCACCTCGACAATCTCGATCCGAAGCGCCGCACCGTCTTCGGTCAGGATTTCGGGCGCGACGGCGACCTGTCGGTGATCGTGGTCGGGCAAGAGGCGGAGTTCAGCGTGTGGGAAACGGCGTTCGCGATCGAGTTGCGCCGCTGCCCCTTCGACGTCCAACAGGCGCTCCTGTTCCATCTGGTCGATGCGCTGCCGCGCATGCTCGCCGGCAAGCTCGACGGGCGCGGTAATGGTCAGAGCCACGCCGAGGCCGCGCAGCAAAAGTACGGTGCAGCGCGGATCGAGTGCGTGATGGCAACGCCATCCTGGTACGCGGCCGTGCTGCCCGTCTACCGGGCGGCGCTCGAAGAAAAGACGTTCATCTTGCCGGCAGGCGAAGATGTGGTGACCGACCATCGGCTTGTCATTCTGAAATCGGGCTCGCCGGCGATGTCCGATCAGCGGCTCAAGGGCGAAGATGGTGAGTGGAGGCACGGCGACTTTGCCGTTGCGGCCGTGCTCGCGCACGCGGCGACCGCGGTCGCCGTAGCCGATTACGCCTATCGGCCGGCGCCGCCGCGTGACCGGGCCGCTGATCCGTGGATGCGTGACGACGATCGCGCCGGCGGCATGATGCTGCCGCGGCTGCGGGGAGGTTTGTGATGGCGCGGTTGTCGACGATCCTCGGGCCGGATGGGCGGCCGATCGACAAGGCGCTGCTGACGGGCGATCCCGTCGCCGGGCCGACGCTCGCGGGCGTGCGGTCGCCGATCTCTGGTCATCCAGCGGATGGGCTCACGCCGGCGCGGCTTGCGGCGATCCATCGGGCGGCCGCGCAGGGCGACACGCTCGCGTATTTCGAATTGGCCGAGGATATCGAGGAGCGCGATCTGCACTATCTGGCGGTGCTCGGCGCGCGCAAGCGGCAGGTAGCGCAGCTCCCGGTCACCGTGGAGGCCGCGAGCGACGATCCCGAGCACATCCGTCACGCGGATTTCGTGCGTGAGTGGCTGGCGGACGATCTGCTGGCGCTGGCGCTGCCGGACATCCTGCATGCGATCGGCCCGGGCATCAGCGCCACCGAGATCACCTGGGATGCGCGGCCGGACGGCGTGCGGCCGGGAGCGCTCGACTTCCGGCCAATGACGTGGTTCGAGGTGGACCCGCTCACGCTGGATCGTCCCTTGCTACGCGCGCTCGCCGGCAACGAGGAGCTGCCGGACCATCGGTTTATCGTGCATCGACACAAAGCCAAGAGCGGGCTTGCGGTGCGCTCCGGCATCGCGCGCGCCGCGAGCTGGGCGTGGATGTATAAGGCATTTACCGGCCGGGATTGGGCGCTCTTTGTTCAAAATTACGGCCAGCCTGTGCGTGTCGGCCGCTACGACAGTTCCGCCTCTGCCGCGGACCGCGACGTGCTGTGGCGCGCGGTGGGCTCGATCGCGGGCGATTGCGCGGCGATCATCCCGAAGTCGATGGAGATCGAGTTCATCGAGCCGAAGTCGACGAGCGACGGATCGGCGCTGTTCCAGCAGCGGTCGGAGTGGCTCGACCGCCAGATATCCAAGCTGGTGCTTGGCCAGACTGCGACGACGGATGCTGCACCGGGTTCGCATGCGATCGGATCGACGCACCGCGCGGTGCAAGAGGACCTTGAGCGGCATGACGCCATGTTGCTCGCCGCGACGCTCAACCGCCAGCTTGTTCACCGGATGGTGGCGTTCACGTTCGGGCCGCAGCCGAAATATCCGCGCCTGCGCATCGGCCGCCCGGACGAGGTGCCGATCGGCGTCGTGGTGGACGCCGTCGCCAAGCTCGGACCGCTCGGCTTCACGGTCGAGGCGAGCCAGATCAGGGACCGGCTCGGCGTGACGGAGGCCGCGCCCGGCGCCGAACTGATCGGCGGCCGGCAGGCGGCGCCGGCTGCGCCTCTCGGCGAGGCGCCGCCGGCATTGCAGGCGCGCCGGCCCGCGCGGCTGCTCGGCCACCTCGTCACGCTGCATGCGCGAGACGCCGAGGCCGTGCAGCGCATGAC
>JAEZMP010000127.1 GCA_023442215.1 Pseudomonadota bacterium | reverse complement strand
CCACGAGGATGCGGTCGGCGCCCTGACGCTGGATGTTGGGCTCGACGGTGCCGAGTTCGTCGACGCGCCGCGCGATCACGCCGATCGACTGATCGACGATGGAGCGCACACGCTGCTCGAGGCCGGCGTTCGTGAAGGCGATCCGCGCCGCGCCGTCGTCGCCCACCGTCACCGAGAACTCGTCGATCGCGGCGCCGCCGAGGAGCCCGCCCGACAGCGGATTCTTCAGGAGATCGAGCCGCTTGCGCGCCTCGGCGAGCTGGTTCAGATCGCGGATCTTCACCACGACGCCGTTGTCGCGCACCGACAGATCGGTGAATCCGATGCGCGGATCCTCGCGCAGTGCGTTGCGCACCTCGCCGGTGAGCGTCTTCAGCCGCTTCTGCACGTAGTCGGCGCGGTCGACCTCGTAGAGGAGGTAGACGCCGCCCTGTAGATCGAGGCCGAGCACGATCTGGCGTTTCGGCATGAAGGCCGGCCAGTTCGCCACCGTCTCCTTGGAAAAGAAGTTGGGCAACAGGACCACGAGCCCGCCGAGCACGACGGCGAGGATCAGGGTGATCTTCCAGCGCGAGAGATAGAGCATGGTTCGCAGTCTTTAGGGCACCGGAATCGGGAGGTGCGCGGCGGTCTTCGGGCAATCCGATGCTTGGACCAATTCCGGCGCCCAAGCAAGGCGCGCGGCATCGCGCCGGTCGGTTCCCGCGCGATGTCGCAGGCCGGGCAGGCCGCGGCCTAGCCTATCAGGACGCGTTGTCGTTGACCGGCTCGCCCTTGGCGCGCACGTCCTGGATCGCGGAGCGCAGCACGCGCACGCGGATGCCCTCGGACAGTTCGACCTGCACTTCCGCCTCGTCGACGACCTTGATGATCTTGCCGATCAGGCCGCCGCTGGTGACGATGGTATCGCCGCGCCGCACGTTGGAGATCATTTCCTGGTGCTGCTTCTGGCGCTGGCGCTGCGGACGCAGGATCAGGAAGTACATGATGACGATGATGACGAGGAACGGGGCGAACTGCATCACCATGTCGACCGGGCCCGGGGAAGCGCCGGCGGCCTGCGCGTAGGCGGGAGTAATAAAATTCATAAGGTTCTCGAGCCTTTTCGTTCGCAGCCGGGAAGCGGCCGGTCGATTCTTCGTCGTTCCTGTTCTTCGCCCTCAGCCCGTACGGGCGCGCACAGCGCTGCAACGGTCAAAGAGGCGGCGGGACTATAACGGCGGCGCCCCGCTTTGCAAACCGCACCGCTTCATCCACCCACGCCGTCGTGATAAGACCCGGCGGTTTTTCGTGTTTCGACGCCGAATTCGTCTTCAGATACCGGAGTATCGCCGTGACCGCGCCCGAATACGTCAGCCGCGCCGAGTTTGCCGCCCTCATCGACCGCTTCGATACGCTGATCGGGCTCGTGGCGCGCGCGGTGCCGCCGACCGTGCGGGTGCCGGATATCGCAGCCGCCGACGCGTTCGTCTGGCAGACCGATCCGCCGGCGCTGGAACCGGTGCCCCATGTCAGCCGCGTCGAGATCGGCCTGCTCCACGGCATCGATTCGGCACGCGACCAGCTCGTCGACAACACCGAGCGCTTCGCACGCGGGCTGCCGGCCAACAACGTGCTGCTCTGGGGCGCGCGTGGCATGGGCAAGTCGTCGCTCGTCAAGGCCTCCCAGGCCCACGTCAACGAGCGGCTTGCGGCCGAGGGTAAGCCGGATCGCCTGAAGCTCGTCGAGATCCACCGCGAGGATGTCGAAAGCCTGCCGTCGCTGATGGCGATCCTGCGCGCGGCGCCGCACCGCTTCGTGGTGTTCTGCGACGACCTTTCGTTCGATGCCGGCGACGCCAGCTACAAGTCGCTGAAGGCGGTGCTCGAAGGCGGCCTGGAGGGCCGGCCGGCGAACGTGCTGTTCTACGCGACCTCGAACCGCCGCCATCTGCTGCCGCGCGACATGATGGAGAACGAGCGCTCCACCGCGATCAATCCCGGCGAAGCGGTGGAAGAGAAGGTCTCGCTCTCCGACCGGTTTGGCCTCTGGCTCGGATTCCACAAGTGCAGCCAGGACGAATATCTCAGCATGGTGCGCGGCTATGCCGGCCGCTACGGCCTCAAGGTCGACGACGACCGGCTGCGCGCCGAGGCGCTGGAATGGTCGACCACGCGCGGTTCCCGCTCGGGCCGTGTCGCCTGGCAGTTCATCCAGGACCTTGCAGGACGCCTCGGCCAGACGCTCGGATCCTGACGGGGCGAGCGCGGCGCCATCGCCGGCCGGACACGGCATCCGGCCGGGACGCGGTTCGATAACGGCTCACGCGCCGAAGCGCGGCTCCGGCAAGCCCTTAACGCCAAGATCGTAGATCGCGAACGTGCTGCCGCGCTGAACCGGATCGTCGGGGAAACGCGGCAGCGGCGGCTTGGCCATCGACGTGACGTAGAGAACGTCGAGGTTCGGGCCCCCGAACATCACGCTGGTGATCTTCTTCACAGGCATGTCGATGATGCGGTCGACGGTGCCGTCGGGGGCATAGCGCACGATGCGGCCGTCATAGACGAGCGCGTTCCACAGGAAGCCCTCGGTGTCGACCGTCGAGCCGTCCGCCGCGCCGCCCTTCGAGGTGTCGACCTTGGTGAAGGTGCGCCGGTTCGTCGCCGCGCCGGTCGAGATATCATAGTCGTAGGCCCAGATTTCACCGGTCCATGTATCGGCGAAATAGAACGTCTTGTCGTCGGGGCTGAAGCACGGACCGTTCGAGCAGATGATGCCGGTGTCGATCGTGGTGAGCGTGAAGTCGGGATCGAGCCGGTAGAGCGAGCCGAGGGGCCCCTCCTCCTTCGTGTCCATCGAGCCGGCGAAGAAGCGGCCGCGGCGGTCGACCTTGCCGTCGTTAATCCGCGTGGTGGGCTTGTCGGCCTCGGGATCGACGATCAGGTCGCAGTCGCCGGACGCAAAGTCGAGGGCGTGGAAGCCGGTCTGAAGCGAAACGATGGCGCCCTGCCCGTCCTTGCGCAGGGCCATGGAGCCGATCTTGGCCGGCACGTCCCAGGACCGCACCTCGCGGCCGTCCGCCGTGGTGCGGAAGACCCGGCCGTCGAAGCTGTCGATGAAATAGAGCCGCTCCTGCTCGGCGTCCCAGAGCGGGCCTTCGCCGAGGGTCGTCTTCACGTCGATGAGAACTTCGATCCGCATCGCTTCCTCCGTTTGTTATTGTCGTTGGAGCGCTTCCGTCCGAGCGGATGAAAGCGCCCCGGATTCGAGAACTGGAGCATATCGTTGCCGTTCAGATCGGCGCGATCTGGACGGGATAGGCTCTCGTCAGAAATTCACCTGATCGCCGCCCTTGAGGGACAGGATTGCACGGGCTTCGTCCGGGGTCGCGACCTGAAGGCCGAGCCCCTCGATCACCTGGCGCGCCATCCGCACCTGATCGGCGCTGGACGTGGCGAGCTTGCCCTTGCCGGCCCAGAGCGAATCCTCCAGTCCGACGCGCACGTTGCCGCCCATGGCCGCCGACATGGTGGCGATGCGAAGCTGACTCGCGCCGGCGCCGAGCACCGACCAGCGGAACTGGTTGCCGAACAGGCGGTCCGCGGTGCGTTTCATGTGCATCACGTCTTCGGGGTGGGTGCCGATGCCGCCGAGCAGCCCGAACACCGACTGCACGAAGAAGGGCGGCTTCACGAGGCCGCGGTCGGCGAAATGGGCGAGATTATAGAGATGGGCGATGTCGTAGCATTCGAACTCGAAGCGGGTGCCGTTGTCGTAGCAGGTCTCGAGAATGTACTCGATGTCCTTGAAGGAGTTGCGGAAGACGAGGTCCTTCGTGGCTTCGAGGTGCGGCTTCTCCCAGTCGAACTTGAACCGGTCGTATTTCTGCACGAGATGGTAGAGGCCGAAATTGATCGACCCCATGTTGAGCGAGGCGACTTCCGGCTTGAAGGTCGCGGCCGGCAGAACGCGCTCCTCGACCTACATGTAGGGGCTGCCGCCGGTCGTGATGTTGATCACCGCGTTGGTGCCCTGCTTGACCGTCGGCAGGAAGCGGGCGAATGCCTCCGGTGTCTGGTCCGGCTTGCCGTTCTCCGGGTTGCGGGCGTGCAGGTGAAGGATCGCCGCTCCGGCCTCGGCGGCGCCGAGCGCGTCGGCGGCGATCTCCTCCGGCGTGATCGGCAGGTAGGGCGACATGGTCGGGGTGTGGAT
>JAEZMP010000068.1 GCA_023442215.1 Pseudomonadota bacterium | reverse complement strand
TTTCTGTTCTTTTTTGAGAATACCCTGACGGCAAAGGCTGTCCAGCGTCCGCAGCAGATGCCGGTAGCTTGTACCCAGCATTTCAGAAACCTCCGTCATCTTCTCGCCGAAACGGCCCCCGTCGTTCGTCACCGCAATGTAAGCGCATAGCCGCGCTTCCAGCGAATAAAGTATGGTCACCGCACTGTTTCTGGTACAACGGAACAGCTTGCCCGCCAGCGCAGCGCTCACTTTACTCATAAACGCCGCGTTGTTTTTCAGGTATTTCTCATAGCGGCTCCGCGGTATGGCGATACAATAGACATCTGTAATAGCCTGCACGCTCGTCCCGGCAACGTCTCTATCCGCCGCAAGCTCGGCCTCCCCCAAAATGCCGGTCTTCGTATAAAAGCAAAACAGCAGCGTCTTGCCGTTTGTCGACCCGATAAACACCTTCATCCTGCCTTCCAGCACCAGAAAGACATGATGGCAGGCATCCCCCTGCCTGCACAGGTATTCGTTTCTCTTAAAATGGAATACGGCAACGCCATCCATTTTGATGTCCCTGAGCCCATATTCCTCAAGCACGTTTAAATGCTCTGCTGCTATTTTTTCCTTTGTCATTACGGTCACCTCACTCAAAAGTATGACATATGTCATATTTCTCAGTCAAGCATCCGTGTTAATATGGCGTCAGGAGGCCATTCAAAATGTATCATGTTTTATCCGTTTTATCCGGCATATTGATTACGCTGATGATCGCCGTGAATGGGGAACTCGGCACCACGTACGGCGTCTATTCGTCTACCGTCATGATTCACGTCATTGGCCTCATACTGATATCGCTGGTGCTGGTTATCAGACGCCTGCGCTTACTTCCTGAAAAGAAAGTGCCTTTTCAGTTGTTTTTAGGCGGTGCGGTGGGCGTGGGCACGGTGGTCTTCAACAATCTGTCCTTTGGCCGTATCAGCGTGTCCGCCATACTTGCGTTAAGCCTGCTGGGTCAAACATTAACGTCTCTGACCATCGACCAGCTCGGGCTGTTTCAAATGCCGAAGCATCCTTTCTCGATGAGAAAGCTGCCCGGCATCGGCATCGTCGTCGTCGGAATCGCGTGGATGCTGTGGCCGTTTGACATGGACATCATCGTTCCTGTCATTCTGTCGCTGCTCAGCGGCGTCACCATCGTGGTATCCCGCTCCATCAACGCTTGTCTCGCCTGTAAAACAGGCATGCTGCAGAGCACATTCTTCAACTACGCTGTCGGCCTGACGGTATCCGCTGGCATATTATTGATTGCGGGCACCGGCGAGCCTCTGCTGACAACGCCTTTGTCGCTGTCGCCCCGTGTTTACATCTACACCGGAGGCCTCATGGGTGTCTTTGTCGTTACGCTGCTCAATGCCATCGTCTCGAGAATATCATCCTTTTACGCAACGCTGCTGCTGTTTATCGGGCAGGTTTTCTCCGGCGTCATTCTCGACGGGGTATTGTCCGGAAGTTTCTCCCTCCTCAACATCGTGGGCGGGGCTTTCGTTGCCGCGGGACTGGCGGCATGCATGTTGGCAGACAAAAAAGCCAGGCCTCCAATCGCTCCTGGCTGTCCTGCAAGCAGCCAATAACGGAATCTCGGACGATTGGCTGCTGTTTGTTTATCGACAAGGGCATCGCAGTTGAAACGGCACAAGCCGCCTGCATCAGGCACTTGCGTTTCATTGCCAACTACCTCGGTTTTACCCTCAGTATTGGCGGAATACCGATAAACCGTCAGTCCACCTCACCATTGATGATCTTGTTCATCGTGTCGACGATCACGTCCTTTTCCAGCACGCCCACCCCGCCGTAAACGGCCACGCCGTTGGCGTCAAAGAAAATCTGCGTCGGAAAACCGGTAATGCCGAAATCACTCACGATGGAAGCGTCCTCATCGTATAGCACGGTGATGTTGTCGTAACCCTGCTGCTTGAACCATTCCGTAAATTCCTCGCGGTCCTTCTCGCCCGATATCTGGGGCACCACTGAAAGCACTGTGAAGTCCTCCGCTTCGGCGGCCAGCTCATTAAGATGCGGCAGCGACTCTATGCAAGGCGGGCACCACGATCCCCAGACTTTTAAGTAAACCGGCTTGCCCTGATAATCGGAAAGCTTGTGTACGTTTCCGTCTATATCGGTCAATTCAAACACATACGGCACGGGCGCCGATTCCGCTGTTTCTTCGGTTTCCGCTACAGCCGGTTCAGCTTCCTCCGGTTCGGAGGTTGCGGTTGCCGCAGGCGCTGTGGTCTGGCCGGCGTTGTCGCTGGAACAGCCGGCAAAAATAGCCGCTGCCAGCACCGCCGTTAATATGAAATAAGTATCTTTTTCATCAATATACCTCTCTAAAAATTCATTTTATATAGCCAAAACTGCTGATCAGCAGGTAAATGCCCATCGCGATGATAATCACGCCTCCCGCGATTTTGATCGCTTTCATATACTTGTAGATTCCTTTTATCTTGTCCAGCAGCACACCCGAGAATACAGCGAACAAAAGGAACGGCAGCAGGAACCCAAGTGAATATATC
>JAEZMP010000125.1 GCA_023442215.1 Pseudomonadota bacterium | reverse complement strand
TCGGACGTTTCCATGAGATCGGAAGGCGCTCTAGCCCCTGAACTTGTAGAGGCCGACATCGATGGCGCCGGCCCGGAAGCCGCCTTCGCAATAGCCGAGATAATACTCCCACAGCCGATGGAAGGCGGGGCCGAAGCCGAGGGGTTCGGTCCGGCTGCGCGCGGCGATGTAGCGGCTGCGCCATTCGGCGAGCGTCTGGGCGTAGCCGTTGCCGAAGCAGAGGCTTTCGACCGGTTCGAGACCGGCGGCGCGCGCGTGGCCGGCGATGTGCGCCTTCGTTGGCAGCATGCCACCCGGAAAGATGTGGCGCTGGATGAAATCGGTGTTGCGCCGGTAGGTTTCGAAGCGGTCCTCGGCGATGGTGATGACCTGAAGCACGGCGGTGCCGCCGGGGGCGAGGCACTCCCGGAGCTTAGCGAAATAGACCGGCCAATACGCCTCACCCACCGCCTCCATCATCTCGATGGAGACGATGCGGTCGTAGCGGCCGCCGACATCGCGATAGTCGACGAGGTGGAATTCCGTGCGCCCGGCAAGGGCCGGATCGGCCGCGTGGCTTTCCCGCGCGTAGGCGAGCTGTTCGCGCGACAGCGTGATGCCGGTGACGTGGGCGCCCCGCCGCGCCATCGCCGCGGCAAGCGCGCCCCAGCCGCAGCCGACCTCGAGCACCTTGTGGCCCGGCAGGATCTCCAGCATCCCGGCGATGTGGTCGAGACGCGCGGCCTGCGCCTCCTCAAGGCTCTGGCCGGGTGCGATCTCGATGGCCGAGGAATAGTTCATGCCGGCATCGAGCCAGAGGCGATAGAACGCGTTGCCGAGATCGTAGTGGAACGAGATGTTGCGACGGCTGCCCGCCTTGGAATTGCGCCGCAGCAGATGACGCATGCGGTTGACGAGCCGGGCAGGCCCCCACGCGGCCGCGCGCGCGGAGATTTCGGGGAGATTGTGCGCGGCAAGTTCGATGACCGCAGGCAGATTTGGGCTCGACCAGTCCCCATCCACATAGGCCTCGGAGAAGGCGACGTCGCCGCCGGTCGCGAGCCGGCGCAGGGCGCGCCAGCGATGCAGCACCAGCGTCGCCTCCGGACCAGGCCGCCCGCCCCGGCTGGAAAGGCGGCGGCCATCCGGCGTCACGATGGTGAGATGGCCGACCGCGATCTGGTCGAGGAGCCGGCGCAGGGCCGCCTCCGCCAGCCAGAGGCCGGGAGAGCGGACGCCAACGGCGCGGGGGAGTTCGGAGAAACGATCGGCATCGTTGCGCATGGGGATCGATCCTCAGGAACGGCGCATGGGTTGAACGGAAACGGACCTCGCCGGCAGGGGCGGCCGCGGGCGAAGGCGGATGCCCTTGGCCCAGATCCGCAACGCCTCCCAGTGGATCCCGCCGATGACCTTGAGCGTCAGCAGCGGATGGGTCACGAGGGCGCGGGCGAGGTTTCCGTCGGTGAGGGGGCGACGCTGCGCGGAGTGAATGGCACTCAGCACCGGACCGTCGCCGTCGGCGGCGAGGATCGCGATGCGCAGGCCTTCGGCCGGCGGGTCGATGCGGAAGGAATAGGTGAGATCCATATCCATGAAGGGTGAGACGTAGAAGCGCTTTTCCGCCGTCTGGCGCAGCGGCGCGGTGTCGCCGTCGGCGACCGGGATGAGATAGGCGTGGCGCTGGCCGAAGGTGTTGTTGACTTCGTAGAGCACCGCCATGAGCGAGCCATCGCGCCGGTGGCAGAAATAGAGGCTGAGCGGGTTGAAGGCGTAGCCGAACAGCCGGGGCATGGTGAGGAGCCGCACCGACACGCCGTCCGACGCAAGCCCGGCCTCGGCGAGGAGGCGCGCGACATAGGCCTTGAGCGAGCCGCCGCTGCCGTCGCCATAATCCCGCTCGAACACGCTGAAGACGTTGAACCTGTTGACCGAGAACAGCCGCAGGCGGCGATCGAGCGCGTCCAGCGCATCGAGATCGAGCAGAAGCGAGAACAGGCGATAGGACAGCCGATGCCGGCGCGGCTTGACGCGGACGTGCATCACCGAGCCGACATAGAGGGCGCCGTCGGCATCGCTCATGGCGCGATCTCCCCCGTCGCCGGCAGGGCCTGGAAGGCCGGAAGCGCGATGCGCCCGGATTCGTTCGCCACTTTCCACGGCCGCCGCACCCCTCCGAGGGCCTCGGCGACCGCCAGACCGGCCTGCAGGCCGTCCTCGTGGAATCCGGCGCCGAAATAGGCGCCGCAATACCAGACGCCACCCTCGCCCTGCAGCGACCACAGCCGGGCCTGCGCGGCCATTGCGCCGGCGTCGAACAGCGGGTGCTCGTAGGTCGTGCGGTAGGCGACCGTCTCCGGCATCGGCTCGACGGTGGGATTGAGCGTCACGAACAGCGGCCGTTCGCCGGCGAGGCCCTGGAGACGGTTCATCCAGTAGGTCACGCAGAGCCGCGGGTCACCGCGCCGGTCGGCAAGATAGTTCCAGGCCGCCCATGCCCCGGCGCGGCGCGGCATCAGGCGCGGATCGGAATGCAGCACGGCTTCGTTCCGGCTGTAGCGGAAGGCGCCGAGGATGTCCGCCTCGGCGGGCGTCGGCCTGCCGAGCATCGCGAGCGCCTGATCGGCATGGGTCGCGATGACCACGTGATCGAAGGCCCGCTCTTCGCCGTCCGATGTGAGCACGCCGACCCCGCCCGGAAACCGCCTGATGATGCGCACCCGGCGGTCGGTGAAGACCTGGCCCGGCAGATCCGCCCGCAGCTGCGCGACATAGCTCCGGCTGCCGCCGACGACCGTCCGCCATGCCGGCCGGGCGGTGATCTGCAGCAATCCGTGGTTTTCACAGAAGCGCACGAAGGCCGCGGCCGGATAGCGACCCACCTCGGCGGCGGGTGTCGACCAGATCGCCGCGGCCATCGGGTAGAGGTGGTCGTCCCGGAACGCGGCGCCGTAGCCGTGGGTGTCGAGATAGCTGTCGAGACTTTCCAGTCCCATGCCCGGAAGGTCGCGCGGGGCGCGGCGATAGAACCGCAGCAAGTCCTTCAGCATCGACGCGAACCGCGGCGAAACCAGATTTCCCGGCTGGGCGAACAGGCCCCGAAGGCCGGAGCCGGAATATTCCGTCCGGCCCTCGTCCAGCGACACCGAGAACGACATGTCGGACATCTGCGTGGCCACCCCGAGATAGGCGAACAGCGCGGTGAGGCTGGGGTAGGTCTTCTCGTTGTAAACGATGAAGCCGGTATCCACCGGAACGCCGCCGGCCTCGACCGTGTTGCTGTGACCGCCGAGGCGGCCG
>JAEZMP010000021.1 GCA_023442215.1 Pseudomonadota bacterium | reverse complement strand
TTCGACATACTAAACGATAAGCAGTGTCGCGTTCGCGTTCACGGCAAGCCCCTTGGAGTGCGTCGCGGGTATGTCCCGCGCCCGCTCTGGGAACGGTTCAGCTAAGCGTTAGGGTGCACTCTAGACTAGTACCTGACGCGACGGGCGCACGGGGACTCCCAAGAGGGTCCTTGCATGCCGGGCAAAACCTCCCGAGCAATGAGCGATGAGATTGTCCGCCCGCTGGCCTCGACAGGGATGCGATCCAGCGCCACCTGCGTGAGATGATCGAGGTCACCGAAAAGATTGAGTCACGATTCGGCTCCCCGAAAAGTCCTGCTTTAGACAAGGTAACCGCAATGCTGTCTCGTAGACACCTCATCCAGTGTGCCACCGGCATGGCGGCGTCTGCCGTGCTTCCCGTGGCGGGGCGGACCTGGGCGGCGGAGGCGCAAGTGCCTCAGGCAGAGGCCGCCCAGATGGCGGCGTCCATCTCGGACAAGCTGTTCGACGGCGACGGCCTTGCCCGACCGGTGCCGGACACACCGACCGTCTCCGATCTTGCGAAGAGCCTGGATCGCACGCTCGTACTGGGCGGGGGAGGGGAATACTATGTCGCCTGGTACTGCGGCTTCTTTCACGGCCTACTCGAACAGAATGTCGATCCAGCCATTGCGGAGATGGTCGTCGGCACATCGGCCGGCTCCTATCTTGGCTCATCCCTGCTGTCCGGGCGCTTCCGGCAGTTGCGTGCCGAGTTCGACTTCTTCGGCCATTTCCCGAGCCTTTTCGCCAAGCTCGCGCCGGTGACGGCCCCCAATGCGAGCCAGCAGAGGGCGCTGGAGATCAATTTCAGTGTCAAGGACGGCAGCCCGGATTCCATCCGTACGATCGGCCATGCTGCGCTCGCCGCCGACAACCGCCTCAACGGAGACGGAGTCGACCGCCTCGCTTGGCTTCTGACCGGCGACAGCCGATCCGGTTGGCCGGTAAAGAAGATGTTCACGACAGCGAACGACTGCTACACGGGCGAGCGGATAGTGGTGCATCAGGACGTTGCCCGGAAAAACGATATCCCCCTTGCGCATGCGGCTGCTGCAAGCTCGTCCCTGCCTGGGGTGATCGGTCCGACGCTACTCGGGCAGCGCTTCTGCATGGACGGCGGCATCTCCGGGACCTGGGCGCATACCGACCTCGTCGCCGGCTCCAGGCGCGCGCTAGTTGTCACGCTGACCAATGGCTACGAAGGCAGTCTGCTCACCGGAATCCCTCACGATATCCACAAGGAGATCGCCGCGCTGGAGGCCGTGGGGACTAAGGCGATGCTCATCATCGCCGGCACGCCGCCTGGTGTGAGCCTTCTCGACCCCAAACAGATCGAGCCTGCATTGCGGGCCGGGTACGATCGATCGAAGGTCGAAGCCCCGAAAATACAAGCCTTCTGGGCCTAATCGGTCCGCCGTCATGCGTGGACTACGCTGAGCCGAGCTAAGCTGGAAGGCTGCGCTAACGATCGGGAACAGGGCGATTCATGCCAGATGTGGACAGAGCCGGGTTCGCTCAGCGGTTTCCCTGACCGAATGCGGTCGGCAGGCCAAGCATCTTCAGTCGAAGCCAATCAAGTACCCGATCAGGCAGAAGCCGGGGTAAGATCGAGAGCATGCGTGCATCCTTGCCTACCGCGTAGCGGGTGCGGGGCGTCTCTGCTGTCAGGGCGTGAAGGATCGCTTCCGTGACGACTTCCGGAGGGCTACCCGCCGTCTCGCGGGCTGTTGCGCGCAGGCTGAAGATACGGAACATCGCCCCATAGCGAGAGCGCGCCGCTTCAGGCCACTTAGCAATAGCATCCTCCGTGCCGCCGAGTGTCTTGCCTACAGCTGGCGTACTGATCGAGCCGGGCTGAATGATAGAGACATGCAGGCCAAGCGGGCGGAGTTCCAGCCGGAGTGCATCACTGAAGGACTCGAACGCTGCCTTCGAGCCACACAGCACGCCCCCGAACGGAATGGTGATATGAGCGCCCACCGAACCCAGATTGACGATGCGGCCCCGGCGGGGAAGCAGCAGGGGCAGGAATGCCTGTATCACGGCCAGCTGACCAAAGACGTTAACCTCGAAGGCTGCGCGTACCGCGTCGAGAGCAAAGGCCTCCATAGGGCCAGACGTTCCTACGCCGGCATTGTTGACCAGTCCATCGAGCCCTCCGTTCAGGGATGTTGCAACCATTTCTCGACAGGCCTCGATCGAGGCGGGAGATGTGACATCCAACAAGATGGGAGTGAGCGAGCCCGCCTTGGCAGCGTTTTTCAGGGCCTGCCCGTCTTCCGCCTTCCGGCACGCGGCGAAGACGTGCATGCCTTCGTCTGAGAGGCGCAGCGCAGTGGCACGCCCAATGCCGCTCGAAGCACCGGTGACGAGCACTCTTTTCGATTCAAATCGCGCCATCGTAATCAGCCCTTATCTGGCGCACGGAAAATCCGCGCTCACATCCGCGCGCTCTTCCCAAGCCGGCGATACAATGCGCTAAGACGTCGCGCGCTGCTACTCTTCGGATTCGCAGCCGGAGAGTGAGGTGGCGGTCAGCAGACCGAGGCGTCGTCGTATCGGCCCAGGTGTCAGATATCGAGCGGAAGGCCGCGCCGCGCTCAGCGAGCTCTGCAAGCACATTCAAAAGGTCTCGGGTTGATCTTGCCAGGCGGTCGAGGCGGACCACGATCAGAACATCACCGGTCTTGAGCTTGAAAATGAATGCTGCCTGACCATTAGCGGGTGCGCGAAAGGTTTTAGGAATGTTATTACCCAGCTTCCGAGCACCCTGAGGTGGCCCATACCTGACCTTCGTTTGTCCGTTCAGCTGTGTCCGCCTTGCGCCCCATATCGGTCGTTGGCCGGAGCGATGGACAATCCCAAAAGCGGACATTGGTTGGAAAGGGCAGGTAGTTACCTTTGCGCCAGAAGCTGAAGCGTCAAATACCAGCACCCGTCCGTACAAGGTCGGACGTCACCCGACTCTAACCGGAGTTCCTACACACATCAGAACATTCTGGCTGTGCGCCCGATTATATTCAACTCAGTATTGACATAAAAAAGCACGCGCGAACCTTCAGCTGCTTCAACGGGGCAGGCCGAATTGCTGGCGCAGCGCCTTATCGAACAGCCGCGCGGGCATGAGGCGACGCAGCAGGCTAACCTGTTTCGCGACCTTGCCGACCGGGTAACGCAGCCTGTGGCGCGAAGCCGTGGCCGCCCGAAGCACCGCCTCCGCCACCTCTTCGGGCGAGACCGCCTTCGGCAACGACCTCCGGATGAAGTCATGCGCCCAAGCACGGCCGCCGTCATACTCCGGCTTCTTGGCGTCGGGCTCCAGCGCGCTCTGGTCGAAATTGCCGGTCACCGTTCCAGGCTCTATCAGGGAGACCCGGACATTGAAGGCGCGGACCTCGTGATCGAGCGACTCGGAATAGCCCTCAACGGCGAACTTGCTTCCGGCATAATGGGCCGAGTACGGAGCGGGGATGAACCCGAGCGCGCTGCTGAGATTGATGATGCGGCCCTGCCGGCGTGCCCGCATTGACGGCAGCACCGCGTTGATGACCCGGACAACGCCGAACAGATTGACGTCGTAGAGGCGCTGAACCTGCGCGGCCGAGGACTCCTCGGCGCCTCCGAACATGCCGACGCCGGCATTGTTGACGAGAACATCGATGCGCCCGGTGCGCGCGAGCACCTCCGACACGAGGGCCGCCACCGAGCCGTCATCCGTCACGTCGCAGGCCAGCATCGTGACCTGGCTCGGGTCGGTTCCGCCCGGTTTGCGGCTGGTGCCGAAGACCGTATATCCGGCCCGAGCCAGGGCCTCGGCGCTCGCCCGGCCGATGCCGGATGACGCCCCCGTCACAAGAGCGATTTTTGGAGAGTGCGAGGACATAGCTGCTGATCCGGTTTGCAGGACGAGGGAACAGGTCCGCCATCGCGGCCCGAATAGTCACTGCCGGACGGCGCCGCAGGGCCGGCCATGCGTCAGGTGGGGCCGCAGCCGCCGTCACTTCAGCCGGACGACGACCTTGCCTTTGGACCGTCCGGTGTCGAGGTAGGCCAAGGCTTCGTTGGTCGCTTCAAACGGGAAGACCCGGTCTATGATCGGGCGAATGGCTCCGGCCTCGATCAGCGCCGTGATCTGGCGCAACTTCCCGCCATCCGCCCGCATGAACAGGAAGGAGTAGTGGACACCCCGGGCTTTGGCCTTCCTGCGGATGCCGAAGCTCAGAAGACGCATGAGCTGACTCAGCCCCCAGTTCAGTCCCTGCTGCCGCGCGAAATCGGCGTCCGGTGGGCCGGAGATCGAAATCAGCTTCCCGCCGGGATTCAACACGCTCAGGGACTTCTGGAGCGTGTCGCCGTCCAGGCTGTTCAGGACGACATCGTAGCCCGTCAGGACTTTCTCGAAGTTCTGCGTCTTGTAGTCGATCACGACATCCGCGCCGAGGCTTCGGACCAGTTCGACATTGGCGGTGCTGGTGGTCGTCGCGACCGTCGCGCCGAGATGCTTGGCCAGTTGAATGGCGAATGTCCCAACGCCGCCCGAGCCCGCGTGGATGAGGATCTTCTGTCCCTTGCGTAAATCGGCGCAGTCGACCAGGGCCTGCCAGGCCGTCAGCCCGACCAGAGGGATGGACGCCGCTTCCTCCATGGTCAGGTTGTTCGGCTTCAGCGCGAGATCGTCCTCATGGATGGAAATCCGCTCCGCGAAGGTTCCAACCCGGCCATCCCGCGGACGGGCATAGACCTCGTCCCCCGCCTTGAAGCGGCGGACCTTCGCGCCAACCCGCGCGACCCGTCCCGCCATGTCGTGTCCCAGCACGAAAGGCGGGCGATACGGAAGAAGGGGCTTGAAGGCGCCATCCCGGATCTTGGAATCCAGAGGGTTAAGCCCGGCGGCGTGGATCTCGACCAGGACGTCCTCTTCACCCAGAGAGGGCTCCGGCCTATCGCCAAAGCGAAGGATGCCGCTCTTCTTGTACTTGTCGAGGATGAAGGCCTTCATGATGGTGTGCTCTCTGGGTTCCTGCACAAAGGCTCAGTCGGCCGTCCGGTAACGCGCGGCAGCGTGTTCTTGGCGTGTGTTCGGCAGCATGGCCTGACGCGCGGCCTGGAACGCATTCCACTGCTCCATATCCGGCAGCGGCGGGATCGTGACGGCCTCGCGGCGGTCAAAGCCGACCATGGCTGCATCGACCAGCTCATTTACGTCCATCACACCGGTCATGGTGCTGACATCGGCGCCGGCGCGCTCCCAGATCTCGGTGCGCGTGGCGGCGGGAAGCACCGCCTGGACATAGACGCCCTTCGGGCCGAGCTCGAGGCTGAGCCCCTGCGACAGGAACAGTGCGAAAGCCTTGGTGGCACCATAGACCGTCATGGCGAATTCCGGCGCCAGCCCGACCACCGAGCCGATATTGACGATTGCGCCCCCGCCGGCCTGAGCCAGACGCGGGGCGATGGCACTGGCCAGCCGCAGCACCGCAGTGGTGTTGAGGGCGAGCAGCCGCGCGACATCATCGGTGCTCTGCTCGATGAAGCTTCCGCCAATGGCCGTTCCGGCATTGTTGATGAGGATGCCGATGCGGGCGTCGTCGCGTAGGCGGGCTTCCACGGCCGCGAGGTCGGCGAGCTGTGTCAGGTCGGCCGTGATGATGTCGATCGCCACTCCGGTCTCTTCACGCAGGCGAGCCGCCAGCCCCTCCATGCGTGCCGTGTTGCGGGCAGCCAGCACCAGATCATGCCCGCGGCGGGCGAAGCGCTCGGCATAAGCCGCGCCAATGCCGGTCGAGGCACCAGTGATAAGAACGGAGGGGTGTGCGGCCATGGGTTGCTCTCTCTTCAATACGCAGCCATATACATGATAGCTATCATGATTGATCTTAAATATGATGATCATCATGTAACTGTCAATGTCCCGCTGGAGGATTCTGAAATGAAGGTCAGCCGCGAGCAGATGGCCGAGCACCGCCGCCGCATCCTCGACGCCGCCAGCTCACTGTTTCGCAACAGGGGGTTCGACGCGGTCAGCGTGGCCGAAGTGATGAAGGCCGCCGGGCTCACCCATGGCGGCTTCTATGGGCATTTCAGTTCGAAGGATGATCTGGTCGCGCAGACGCTGGCCCATGTCCTGGCGGCGGACTCAGGCGGAAATGGCGATTTCAGCCATTATCTGAGTACCTATTTATCGCCGCGCCATCGCGACAATCCGGCCGCGGGTTGCCCCACGGCGGGCCTTGCCGCCGCCATACGCCACCAGACCCCGGCGGCACGCGCGGCGATGACGGAAGGGCTTCGCTCGCAGATCGCCCGTATCGAGGCGGCACTCCCGGAGGCGAATCTGGCAGACCGGCACCGCAACGCGATCGGAAGCTGGGCGGCGATGGTGGGCGCCGTCATCCTCGCCCGCGCCATTGATGACCCCGCTCTTTCGGACGAGATCCTGGAGCAGACACGCGCCTGGATCGATGCGGGGATCACGGATGGGTGACCTTGTAATTCCGAGGTCTGCGAAAAGAGTTAGATCGCATCCTCGGCCAGCAGTAGACTGCCCACCAATTGACATGGACTTCGAAGCGGACGTTTCGAAGCGAGCCTTTAGGTAACCTGCGCCGCGGCATTTCATGGGGCGATATGTCCGCTACCGTTTGAAGTCGCCAAGATCGGTCAGTCCGCTCCCGGCCCCATTGCGGCGTCGCACTGTGATGGAGATCTCCCGCGGTGGTGACCGGCTGCGGGTGGGAAGGGGACCGGCGGGGTTCGCCCTTTGCCTCCCGGACCCATTTGCGCGACACGTTCTCAAGCACATCCAGGTCACGCACAGCCTGTGCCACCGCCACACCCCAGTCCCGGATCAACTTCACTGCCTCAGCGACTAACATCGGCATCTGGTACTGTCACGACGTACCCCGCGATCGCGTGCGTGGTGCCGGGCTAGCAGATTGAACGATAGAGGATGGTAGCCTCTGCGTTGACCGCGAGTCCCCTGGCGTGTCCCTCTCCAACGGAGATAATGATACGCCATCACACTCTGGGACTAAACACCTAGGTCATCACCCTCGGCCGCCATCGGCAGCGCGTGGCGTGAAGAGCCATCGCGATCGCAAACTCTCGCTTGCGTTGGGCACTGCTATAGAAGCCGGCCGAGCCGCCAACGTCTTCGTCGCGCAGGTCGTTCGCGGCCTTGGCGGTCGCGTCGCGGGCTTGCGTGACCTTCTGATTGTAGAACTGGTCGGCACCGCGAGCCGACCCGGCATAGGCGCCGACCACACGCTGCAGGCCGATTTGCATCGCCCGGTCGCCCAAACCGTCCTTGAGGACGATGGCCGTTTCGACGATCTGGGGCGGGCAACAGAGGCATCAGTAGGTCACAGCAAAGGCGATCCAGAAAATATTCTTCGCCGCACTTCGCAATCCGGACAGCCGTTCGCAATCAAGGTTGCCGGACCCGATCATGCTCGGCGACAATAGGGCCTCAATTGGCTTTCGATGGGATCCAGGTCTCGCCGGGAAGTTACGCGTCCTGCCCCGACAGCGGCATCCGCATTATAAGGCGACTGTGTGGCATCACATGTGAATCCTCGTAAGAACGAGGACGGGCCACATCACCACAGATGCACGGAGGTTTGAAGCTCTGACGATATAGCATTTGTAGACACATCTTTTTTTGATCAAGATTCAACCGTAAGCAATTCTTTGCAACCGTTGTAAAAAAGACGCTGCACTATAATATCTGCACGTGTGTTTGCATGCGCCATTGCAGTTGACGGGCCCACACCTCTAATCTCCATCTGAATACGCGCAGAGTGGACCTTGCCGAAGACAATGCTTCGTCAGGGGTGCCGTGTCATGGCGCGCTGAACGATATGGGGCTTGGGACGTGGACCGCGATATTCTCACCGACGCGAGCGGTGGCTCGATGAGGGCGGGCCACAAGGTAGCGGCCTTCGGTTGCGGTCAAAATGAACCCTCGATGATCGGGCGAACCGGTAAGCCACGATGGCGGCCCGTTCGTTCGAGCTTCTTCGGCCCGGCCCTCGCGCTTCTCGCATCAACGGCCATCGTTGTCGCCGCCGGAGTCCCTTCCGTGGCGTGGAGTGCCACGATCAACGGCCAAAACGGGGGCGCCGGGAATGGCGCCGGCGCAGCAGGAGCCGGAGCCGACGGCGCGGCCGGTGGTCAGGGTGGGCAAACCGGTCACACCGGAGGGGCCGGCGGGGCCGGCTATGGAGGCGGAAGCGGCGGAGGCGACACCGGCGGCGCGGGGAATGGCGGCGGCGGCGGCGGCGGCCCCCCTTACCAACCGGCCGGCGGCGGAGGCGGCGGCGTCGCGAGCGGCGGCGGTGGAGGTGCCGGACGTACTCCGGAAACAGCCGGCGGCAATGGCACCGCGTCCGGAGGCAGTGGGGCCGGCGTCGTAGGTCGAGGCGGCAGGGGAGGCGGCGGCGGAGGTTCGGGCGGCGCCCTGTCCTCCGGCGCGACTATCATCGACACCTATATCGGCGGCAACGGCGGCACGGGCGGCACGGGTACGTCTTTTGGTGGCAGCATCCCCGGTGGTGGCGGTGGCGGCGGCGGCGGCGGCATCGGCCTTGTTCTGACGGGTTCCGGTCAGACCTACACGATCGGCGGCGGCGGTGGAGCCACCGGCGGGAGCGGCGGGGATGGAGGCGTAAGTGGCACTGCCAGCGGTGGTGGTGGCGCTGGAGGCTACGCGGTTTCTGTGGGGACCGGGGTAACGCTCGTAAATCAACTCGGCGCAACGCTGACTGGCGGCGCCGGTGGCATTGGCGGCGGTTCCGGCGCAGCCGGCGGTGGTGGCGGGGGCGGCGGGGCAGGCGCGTTCGTAAGCGGCGGTTCCATCGACAATTCCGGCACGATCATCGGCGGTGCCGGCGGCACAGCAACAAAGGGCACGAGCGGAACCGGTGGCCCAGGCATCCTCGGTCAGGATGCCACGATCATCAATTCCGGCACCATTTCGTCCTATGGCGGCAGTTCCACAGGCAGGGCGGTTCTGTTCACCGCCGGCACCAACAGCCTGGCGCTGATGCAGGGCTCCACGGTGACCGGCATTGCCGCATCTGCGGCGGGGACCTCCAAGCTCGTCATCGAGGCCGCCACGGCCGCGCAGTCGTTCGACGTCACGGACATCGGCGCCTACGGCGCCTCCTCGACCATCAAATATCAGGGCTTCAGCGCGTTCGAGAAGATCGGAGCGGACAAGCTGACGCTGAGCGGCACGACATCGGTGGCCACGCCGTGGACGGTGAAGGGCGGCACGCTCAGCATCTCCCAGGCGGCCTCGCTCGGTGCCAACAGTTCCGCGTTGACCCTCGACGGGGGCACTCTGGAGGTCACCGGAACGTCAGTCGGCATGCTCGGTGCCGGGCGTCCGATCAGTATCGGCAGCTCCGGCGGCACGATCTCGATCGACGATGCCTCCGCGAGCGTGAGAGCGGACGGCGCCTTCTCCGGCTCGACAGGATCGTTCACGAAAGCCGGAGCCGGCAAGCTGAGCCTGAGCGGAGCTAACACGTTTACGGGCGCGACCTTCATAACGGGCGGTACGCTCGAACTTGCCCGCACCGACACCTATACGGGCATAACGACCATCTCCAATGGTGGCAAGCTCGTCGTCACATCTGGTTCGATCTCAGGCGATATCGCGACGGACAACGGTGTTACCTCTGGATCGCTCGTCTTCAGTGCGCAGTCCGCCCCCCTCACCTATCGCGGTGTGGTCTCCGGTAGCGGCACTTTTGAAGTGTCGGCTGGCAACGTCATCCTGACAGGGGAGAACACGTACACGGGTGGGACGACGATTTCGGCCGGGACGTTGCAGCTTGGCGACGGCGGGACGACGGGTTCGATCGTGGGCGCGGTCGATCTTGCTTCGAACGGCGCCGTGATGATCTTCGACCGTTCAGACGACGTGTCCTTTGAAGACGTCATCTCCGGTTCCGGCGCTCTGATGAAGTCCGGGACGGGCACGCTGACCCTTTCCGGGGCGAACACCTATTCCGGCGCGACCACCATCAATGCCGGCACGCTCGTTGCCTCCGGCGGCTCGGCCATCGGCGATGCCAGCGCCGTCACCGTGGCGAGCGGTGCAAGCCTGACCGTCGATGCGGGCGAGACGATCGGCTCGCTTGCG
>JAEZMP010000007.1 GCA_023442215.1 Pseudomonadota bacterium | reverse complement strand
GCCCCACGCCGTGCCCGAACCGCACGATCACCCCGTCGACTGATGGCGACGATGACCGCCCGCTCCGCCACCACGATCCGCTCCGACAAGGCCGCCCCGCGATGAACGAGACCAACTGGAGCCTGCTCGGCGTGTTCTCGCTGCTGTCGATCCTGGCGATCGGCGGCGGAACGGCGGTGCTGCCGGAGATGAAGACGCTCACGATCGAGGCGCATCACTGGCTGACCGACGACCAGTTCCGCAACATCTATTCCCTCGGCCAGCTCGCGCCCGGGCCGAACATGCTGATGGTGATCGTGATCGGCTATCACGTCGCCGGCTTCACCGGCGCGCTGATCGCCTTCGTGGGCTTCTTCGGCCCGGCGGGCTTGATCGCGATCGCCACCAACCGGCTGTGGGGCCGGTTCGAGGGCTCACCGTGGCGGTTGTCGGTGCAGCGCGCGATGGCGCCGATCGTCGTCGGGCTGATGGCCTCAGGCACCATCGCCGTCGCCCGCACGGCGACGACCGAAGTCATGACGGTGATCTTCGCCGCGGTGGTGTTCGCGGTGATGTTCCTGCGCAAGATCAACCCGGCGCTGCTGATTCTCGCCGGTGCCGGCGCCGGCGTGCTGCTGCTTCGATAATCAGGACGCGCCCGGCGTCGCCACCAGCCGCACGCGGGATATCACCGATCCGGTCGAAAGATCGACCACGACCACCGAGCGGCCGGAATCGTCCTCGACCAGCATCGCGAGCGCGTTGCCGTCGAGATCGGTGGACAGGATGCGCGCGCCCGAAGCCGCGCTGACGGCGATATCGGCGCTGTGGACGGCACGACGGTCCTGCGCACCGCCGCCGATTGTGCGATAGAGGATCACTGAGAAGACGGCGAGCAAGCCGGCGGCCATGATCAGGCCGGACGTGCGAACGAGGCCGGTCAGGCGCTTCTGCAGCCGTTCGGCGGCAGGGTCGAGCGGCTTCTCGGGGGCGTCTGCGGAATCGGAGTCTTTGGTGAGCGGCATTGCTGAAAGTGGGTCCGGCAACGATCTTGCGCAGGATCGCGTGTTGGAGGACTGGGACGAGGACGGCGAAGACGCCTCGGGCCGGCAGATCGAGGTCACGGTCGACGACGCGGCGGCCGGCGGTCGGATCGATGCCGTTCTCACGGCGCTGCTCGCGGATGCGATGGGCGCCGAGGCGCCGAGCCGTGCACGAATCCAGGCGCTGATCCGCGCCGGCAACGTCGGCATCGACGGCCGGACGATAGGAGAGCCGGGACGCCGGGTCAACGCGGGCGCCCGGATCGCCGTCGAGATGCCGCCGCCGGAACCGGCCGAGCCGGAGCCCGAGCCGATCCCGCTCGACATCGTCTACGAGGATGAGGCCGTGATCGTGCTCGACAAGCCGGTCGGGCTCGTGGTGCACCCGGCCGCCGGCCATGCCAAGGGGACGCTGGTCAACGCCCTGCTCGCCCATTGCGGCGACCGCCTTTCCGGTATCGGCGGCGTGCGCCGCCCAGGCATCGTCCACCGGCTCGACAAGGATACGAGCGGGCTGATGGTGGTGGCGAAATCCGACCGCGCCCACCGCTCGCTCGCCGCGCAGTTCGCCGACCACGGCCGCACCGGCGCGCTGGAACGGGCCTATATCGCGCTCGTCTGGGGCCAGCCGCTTTCGGGCGGCGGCACCGTCGACGCACCGCTCGGCCGCTCGCCCCAGAACCGCCAGCGCCAGGCGGTGGTACGCTCCGGCGGCCGGCACGCTGTGACGCACTTCACCGTGCTCGAACGCTACGACCTCGGCGACGAGGCGATCGCGAGCCTGATCGAATGCAGGCTGGAGACCGGGCGCACCCACCAGATCCGCGTTCACATGGCCCATATCGGCCACCCGCTCGTGGGCGATGCGGACTATGGCGCGGGCTTTCGCACCAAGGCGAACCGCCTGCCGGAACCGGCGCGCTCGGCCGCGGCGGGCTTTCCGCGTCAGGCGCTCCACGCGGCGGTGATCGCGTTCGAGCATCCGCTGACGGGCGAGGTGATGCGGTTCGAGAGCGAGCCTCCGGCCGATTTCGAAGCGCTGATCGAGGCGTTTCGCGCGGTGCGGTGAGGATTCCGACCGCCGATTCATCCAGAACCGCTTCGCGTTCGTAAAAGCCTTGAAGCACCGGCATCCGGCCCTGGTGGACCGTACCGGACGCCGGCGCTTACGCCGAGCCGCGCGCCCGAACAGCCCGGGCGCGTGAGCCGGAACGTCTCGACACGGAAACGTGACAGGTGTCGCGACCGGAAGCGTGCAGACGTAACCCGAACACCACAGCGTTCGACTATGAAAGGAGATCGGCACGCGTCTGGCCGCGAATTGGTCAAGCCGCCAACGGTGACACATGAGCGCCTTTCCAGAAGACCTCTTCGCCAAGCTGGCGCTCTATTCGATCGACGCGATCGCAGACATGATCATCTGGACCGATCGCGACGGACGATATGTTTCCGTGAACAAGGCCGCCCAGCGGCTGCTGGGATTTACGCCGGAAGAGTTTCGCCTGCGGCGGGTCTGCGACGTCGATCCGCTGTTCAGCGAGGCGAAGTGGCGGGAGCACTGGGAGGAACTGGAACGCCTGGGATCGGTCACGCTCGAAACCGTCAACGTGCGCAAGGACGGAGTGCGGATTCCGATCGAGGTGACGGCCAACATGGTCACCGTGGACGGCATGCGGTTCAACTGTTCGATCGTGCGCGACATCACCGAGCGCCGGCGGAACGAGGCGAAACTGACGGCGCTGAACGAGCGCATCTACCAGATGAGCATCACCGACGGGCTGACGGGCATCGGCAACCGACGCCGGTTCGACGAGGCGTTCGCCGGCGAAGTCTCTCGCCATGCCCGTTCGGGAGCGCCGCTGTCGCTGCTTCTGATCGACATCGATCACTTCAAGGCCTTCAACGACCACTACGGCCACCTCATCGGAGACGACTGCCTGCGACGCGTCGCGGGCACCATCGCAGCCACGGTCGATGGATCGTCCGGCGTTGCGGCGCGTTTCGGAGGTGAGGAATTCGCGTGCGTCCTGCCAGGAACGGCGATGATCGAGACGACGACCCTGGCGGAACGGGTGCGTGCGGCCGTCACCGGACTGGCGATACCGCACGCTTTCGCGGATGGCGGCGTCGTGACCGTCAGCATCGGCGCGGTGTGCTCGGAACGGGCCATCGCGCAGACATCGAACAGCTTGCTGGCGGCTGCCGATGCCCTGCTCTACCGCGCCAAGCGCGAAGGCCGGAATCGCGTCGTTGCCGCACTCCTCTGAGCGTGGCGACGGCCCGGGGGCGAGGCCGTGCGATCCGGGAAATGCCGGGCGGAACACGGAAGCGACCCGACGCGCTTTGGACATAATGGACTTCGATAGTCGGCAAAGCCGGTCCGCCCGCGTGGTACTCGGAACATTCATCGTCGAATGGCGATGAAACCTCTTTCCTTTCCATCGCCATTCGACGATGATGGTGGGGACGAGGTGTTCGCGCACCGACCGGGCGGCTTGGCTGAAGCGTCCGGACGCGTTGAGGCACGCTCTCCGGTTCCGCTCACGCCGAGGGAACTGCAGCAGGCACCTGAAGGAAAGGGCGCTCACATGGCCCAGGCATCGCTTCCCGCAATTGCAGCCGGCGAAGGCGGGCTGTCCCGCTACCTGGAAGAGATCCGTCGGTTCCCGATGCTGGAGCCGCAGGAAGAATACATGCTCGCCAAGCGCTATCGCGAGCACGAGGATCCGGCAGCGGCCCAGAAGCTGGTGACGTCGCACCTGCGCCTCGTGGCGAAGATCGCGATGGGCTACCGCGGCTACGGCCTGCCGATCGGAGAGGTGATCTCCGAGGGCAATGTGGGCCTGATGCAGGCGGTGAAGCGCTTCGACGCCGAGAAAGGTTTCCGGCTGGCGACCTACGCGATGTGGTGGATCAAGGCTTCGATCCAGGAATATATCCTGCGGTCGTGGAGCCTCGTGAAGATGGGCACCACCGCGAACCAGAAGCGGCTGTTCTTCAACCTGCGCAAGGTGAAGGGCCAGATCCAGGCGCTGGAGGACGGCGACCTGCGTCCCGAGCAGGTCGCACAGATCGCGCAGAAGCTCGGCGTTCCGGCCGAGGACGTGATTTCCATGAACCGCCGGCTTTCCGGCGACGCCTCGCTCAACGCGCCGCTTCGGGCCGATTCCGAAGGCGGCGAGTGGCAGGATTGGCTGGTGGACGAATCCACCAACCAGGAAGAGATGCTGGCCGAGAGCGAGGAACTGGAGAGCCGCAAGCGCCTCCTGACCAATGCGCTCGGCGTGCTGAACGACCGCGAGCGCCGCATCTTCGAGGCGCGCAGGCTGGTCGACGATCCGATCACGCTGGAGGACCTCTCCACCGAGTTCGGCGTCAGCCGCGAGCGCGTGCGCCAGATCGAGGTGCGCGCGTTCGAGAAGGTGCAGGAGGCGGTCCGTGCCGCCGCCGTGGCGCAGGAGCGTCCGCGGGCGGGTGTTCACGCGGGCGCCTGAACCAGGCTTAGCCTTGAGACGGGACCGGGGGCGTCCGCGGACCTCCCCGGCCTGGTCTTGATGGCGGCACAGGACCCTGCGGGAGAAGACAGGCGCCCGCCGCTTCCGTCCCTATCGGGGAAAGTGTTCGACGTGGATCTCGGCGGTGCGGCCGTAATAGAGCACGCGGCGCCCGGAGAACGACACCAGAT
>JAEZMP010000632.1 GCA_023442215.1 Pseudomonadota bacterium | reverse complement strand
CCCACATCCAGCGCGACATGCCAGCCCTCCCGCGCCCCATCGCTTGACCGGCTTGGAGCCTATCCCGTTCAGACCGATGCGAACGAAGCGGTCCGCGCGGCGCTCCACTCCCGGCAACGTGCAGGCGACACACCGCGTTCCGCGGCGTCGGCTTCCGGCCGGCTCGGCTCGGCCAGTCGCCTGGACCCGCTCGCGGGCGCATCAGGATGCCGGCGGCCGCAGCCGGCAGGCAGGCAGGCGCGCTCAGGCTTTGACGCTCTGCCCGAGGCGCCAGGTGGCGGCAACATTGCGCGCGGTCACGCGCACGTTCTCTGCTGCGCCGGCCAGCGCCTCCGCCACGGTGCACGGCCGCGAGAGCACGCTGAACACCGCATCGATGCCGTGGGCGTGGACCACATGGGCGTCCTTGCCAAGGCTGCCGGCGATGGCGACGACCGGTCGGCCGCGGCGCTTGGCGACCGCCGCGACGCCGATCGGCGTCTTGCCGTGAATGGTCTGGTGGTCGATGCGACCTTCGCCGGTGAGCACGAGATCCGCGTCGGCGACGGCGGCATCGAGGCCGACCGCGTTCATGACGATCTCCGCGCCCGGCCGCAGTTCCGCGCCGAGGAAGGCGTGCAATCCCGCCGCAAGGCCGCCGGCCGCCCCGCCGCCCGGCATGTCGGCAACGGACAGCCCGGTCTCCTCCGCGAGCTTCGCCGCGAGATTGGCGAGGCCGGCATCGAGGTGCGCGACCATCTCGGCTGTCGCCCCCTTCTGCGGACCAAAGATCGCCGAGGCGCCGTTCGGGCCGACCAGGGGATTGTCGACGTCGCACGCCACCTCGATCCGGCAGCCGGCGATGCGGGGATCGAGCCCGGACAGGTCGATGCGGACGAGATCGCCGAGCGCTCCGCCACCGGGGGGAAGGTCGCGGCCGGCTGCATCCAGCAGGCGAATGCCAAGCGCCCGCGCCATGCCGGCACCGCCGTCATTGGTCGCACTGCCGCCGACGCCGACGATCAGGTGACGGGCGCCGCGGTCGAGCGCCGCGCGGATCAACTCGCCGACCCCGAAGGTGGTGGCCGCAAGCGGGTCGCGCCGGTCGGGCGGAACGAGTTCCAGGCCGCTCGCGGCGGCCATCTCGATGACCGCCGTGGCGCCGTCGCCGGTCCGCCCGTAGAACGCCTCGATCATCGTGCCGAGGGGGCCGGTCGCGGCGAGCTTCACCACCTCGCCGCCGGTCGCCGCCACCAGCGCCTCGACCGTTCCCTCGCCACCGTCCGCTACGGGCACCAGCACATAGTCCGCGTCGGGGAAGACCTCGGAGAAGCCCGCCTTGATCTCCCGGGCGACATCGAGGGCCGACAGGCTTTCCTTGAAGGAATCCGGCGCTATGACGATCTTCATCGAGGTAACGTCCTTCGGGCTCGCGCCGACAACCGGCATCGAGCCCGTTTACAGCGCAAGGCGGGCGGGCGTCCACCGCTGTCCTGCGGGGAGCGCCCATCGGACGGGCCTCGCAGGACGCAAAGCCGCCCGCCGGTTCGGGCGCGGCGGCGGGCGGGCGTGACGGCGCGATCAGACGAGGCGGCTGCGTTCGGCCTGGCGCTGGGCTTCCCGCGCGGCCTTGAGCTGCGCCTTCGTGTACATCAGCGCGTGCTCGGCGAGGTCGCGGCTGTCTTCCCAGAGGTTGCGCCAGATGCCGAGGATGCCCTCAAGCGGCTGACCCACCACGCGCGACGAGAACGATTCGAAGGTGATCGGGCCCTGATAGTCCGCCTTCACCAGCGCACGGAACGCACCGGCAAGGTCGATGGTGCCGGAACCCATGTATCCGCGATGGGAATCGCCGGTGTGGAAGTAACCGATATACGGTCCGGTATCGATGATGGCCTGGGCCATGTCCGATTCCTCGATGTTCATGTGATAGACATCGAGATGGACCTTCACGTTCGGCGCACCGATCCGCTTGCACATCTCAACCGCCTGGCTCGCGGTGTTGAGCACGTTGGATTCATAGCGGTTCACCACCTCGAGGCCGAGGGTGATGTTGTTCACCGCCGCCTTCTCGGCGACGCGGGCGAGAATCTCGCACGAGCGCTTCACGCCCTCCGCGGTCGTCGGCACCGCATATTTCTGGAACGCCGATTCAAGGATGCCGCACATGTGGGTGGCGCCGATGTCGCGGATGACCGACAGCGCGCTCAGAAGCCGCTCCTCGCCGCGCTTTTCCTTCTCGCGGTCGTTGCTGGAGATGTCGGTGTCGGCGGTGAGGCCGAGCGACGAGGTGGCGCCGATTCCGGCCTTCAGAAGCTGCTTCGCCGTGAAGTCGGTGTCGATCGAGGCAGGGTCGAGCGCGGGCACCTCGATCAGGTCGAAGCCGACATCGGCGGTGTTGGCGATGGCGCGGGCGCACTCCTCGTGGCTCCAGCCCTTTTCCCAGACGAGGGCGTGAACTCCCAGCTTGTTCATTGTTCTTCTCCTTGGTTGCAGTTCAGTCGTCACGGTTGGCGGGCCGGTCTCGTCCTATCCGCTGTGCAGGACGTAGTCCGGCGCCACGCTGCCCGCCATGATCAGGCGACCGTTCGGCAGATCGTTGGTTTCGAGCTTGGCGGTGATCTCGTCCGGTGAGAGATCGTAGGCCTGCCACCGTGCCTCGAGGCGCTGCCGCAACACCGCCTCCGGCGCGGCGATCATCACGGTGACATCGAACAGAGTCCGGAGGCCGGACCAGGGCGCCCGGTCAAGCAGAAGATAGTTGCCCTCCACGACGATGATCCGCACGGACTTCGGGATGAGCCGGGCGCCGGCGCGCGCGATCTCCAGGTCGCGGTCGAACACCGGGACGGCGATCTCGTCCTCGGCGTTCTCGCGCAGGCGGATCAGCATGTGCCTGAGGCCGCCGACATCGAACGTCTCGGGGGCGCCCTTGCGCGGGCGCAGGCCGCGCGGGACCAGCACGCGGTCATCGAAATGGTAGCCGTCCATCGGCAGCACCGCGGCGCAACCGGGCTCCGCCGCGTCGAGGCGCTCGACCAGCCGCTCCGCCAGCGTCGACTTTCCCGAGCCCGGCGCACCGGCGATCGCGATCAGGAAGCGGCCCGGCCGGGGCTCCGCCGCCAGCGCGGCAAGGGCGTCGAAATCGATGGATGTGCCTGTCATCATTATCAAAGCCGTCCGCTACGCTGCATCCGCGAACACTCTATGCTGCATTGCGTCAAGCAACGGGCGGCGAGCACTCGATGACAAGCATGATTGACACGATCTGCGCGGAAGTCTAGTCTTCGATAAAACGATTTACGGGAGGTTCGGCAACGGCCGGATTCGAGACAGAGTTGGGACGCTCCCCGTCAATACATGCAGTTGCCAAGCGCGCCGGCGTATCGCCCGCGACCGTATCTAATGTGCTCAATGGAAAGCCGTCGGTCACACGGACTTTTGTTGATCGCGTGATGGCAGCGGTGGAAGAACTGGGCTATGTCGCGGATTCCAACGCATCCCGCCTGCGATCCGGTCGTCATTCGCTGGCGGGCATCGTGGTTCCCGACTTGACGAACCCGATGTTCGCGGCGTTCGTCTCGACGCTGGAAAGCCTTGCGCGGGACGACGGCTTCGATCTTCTGGTGGTCAGCTCGGCGAATACGCCGGAACAGGAGGCGGAGCGGCTGAATGCGATCCGCTCCTGGCGGCCGGCGGGCCTGATCGTGATCCCCTGCGACGGCGGGCTGGCGGCGCGCCTGCCGCGGGGCGGTTACCCGGCGCTCGTAGTCGCCGACCGCATTCCGGACGAAGCGGCCTTCGATCTCGTGGCCGTGGACAATGCCCGCGCGGCGGGAGCCATCACGGCCCACCTCGCAGGCCAGGGATATCGGACGTGCCTCGTCGTGGGCACCACATTGGCCATCAGCAACGTCCGCGAGCGCTGGGAGGGCGCGGTGGCGGCGGCAGGGACGATGACCCTGCAGTTCCTGGACGTCGGACTCGATCCATCGGCGGTTCGTGCGCGCCTCAAGGCACATCTTGCGAGCCCTTTGCGCGCCGATGCGCTGTTCTCGCTCGATCATGTCACGAGCCTGATCGCCTATCAGACGATGGCGGAGCTCGATCTCGACATGCCCGGCGACATCGCGTTCGCGAGCTTCGACGAAACCGAATGGATGCGCCTCGTGCGCCCCCCGATCACGGCTGTGTCCCAGCCGGTCGAGGACATGGCCCGCGCATCCTGGAAGCGGTTGATGCGCAGGATATCGGGTGAGGACTGCGACGCGGAGACGGTGCGTCTGACCTGCTCCATCGCGATCCGCGGCTCCAGCCTGCGGCACTCGGACGAGGACGCCTCCCGGCCGGACTGAAGCGGACCGGACAAGGAGACCGCCCGAGCCACTGAACCGCGAGCGAACGTCGCGCCGGCCGGATGAACGCCGGTCCCGCGGGGCGCGCGCTCCGGGCCGGCCGGACCGATGGTCCGGACGGCGGGGGAGACGACGAATTCGACGGCCCGAGCAACGCCGGCCGAAGGCAAGGCCCGACCGGCGACGAGATGCCCGGACCGTCGAGACGAGGGCGGCACAGCCCGCTGAAGCACAACCAAAAATAGAAAATATACAAAAACAGAAAACACGAGGGAGGCTTCACATGAAACTGACACGCCGGACATTCCTCAACACCGTCACCGCAGGCGCCGCGGTTGCCATGGCAGCGAGCTTCGGACTGCCGGCCGCCTTCGCGCAGGACAAGGTCCCGCAGGCGGGCATCGTGGTGAAGATCGGCGGCATTCCGTGGTTCAACGCCATGGACGTGGGCATCAAGAAGGAGGCGAAGGCCGAGAACGTCGATGCCTGGATGGTCGGGCCGACCCAGGCCGACGCCGCCCAGCAGGTGCGCGCGATGGAGGACCTGATCGCCCGCAAGGTCGACGTGATCGGCATCGTCCCCAACGACGCCGCCGCGCTGGAGCCGGTGATCGCCCGCGCCAAGGCGGCCGGCATCAAGGTGCTGGCCCACGAGGGACCGCAGCTCAAGGGCAACGACTGGGACTTCGAGCTGACCACCATCGAGGAATATGGCCGGGCCCACATGGACCTGCTGGCCAAGGAAATGGGCGGCAAGGGCAAGTATATCGTCTATGTCGGCTCGCTGACCGTGCCGCTGCACAACGCCTGGGCCGACGCCGCCATCGCCTACCAGAAGGAAAAATATCCGGAGATGGAGATGGTCGGTGACCGCTTCGGCGTCGCCGAGAGCCTGGATGAATCCATCAAGACCACCCAGGACCAGCTTCGCGCCCATCCCGACCTCACGGGCATCCTGACCTTCGGCTCCCAGGGCCCGATCGGCGCCGCCCGCGTGCTCGACGATCGCGGCAAGGCGAAGTCCGTCGCCCTCGTCGGCGGCTTCTCGCCCGGACAGGGCCTGAAATACGTCATGAACGGCACCATCCGCGGCGGCTACATCTGGAATCCGATGACCGCCGGCCAGGTGTTCGTCCAGCTCTCCAAGATGCTGGCCGAAGGCAAGGAGCCGACCGACGGCATGGAACTCGTGGGCGTCGGCCCGGTGAAGGTCTATCCCGACAAGCGCCTGATCCAGGCCCAGAAGCTCGAGGCGCTCGACAAGGCGAACATCCAGCGGCTCGCCGATATGGGCCTGTGAGCAGGGCCTGTGAGGTTGCGGCTGTGACCCCGTTCCGTCCGGATCGTCTCGTTCCGGACGGAAGAACCGCCGCGCCCTTGCGGACCTGAAGCGCCTGTCTCCCGGACGGACCTTCCGTCCGGGAGACATCGCGGGACGGGAGGCACCGCGGGGCCGGAAGCCCTCCGGCGCCCATCACGGACGCACGGGCCGCGACGCCGCGCGTATGCTTCACGCGGATGCGCTTTCATCCCTTCTATCGCCCTTGAGGGCCGATACCGGGAACCTTGTCCATGACCGAACCACGCCACGGCAGGCCCTGCCGGTACAGGCCGCACCATGACTGAGCCGACGCCGTTCTTGCGCCTCTCAGGCGTGAGCAAGCGCTTCGGTGGCGTGCTCGCCTTGCAGGGCATCGACTGGGACGTCCGTGCCGGCGAGGTGCATTGCCTCGTCGGGGAGAACGGCTGCGGAAAGTCGACGCTCATCAAGACGGTCGCCGGCGTTCACCCGCCGACCGAGGGCACGGTCGAGATCGAAGGCAAGCCGGTGCTGCCGCTCACCCCGGCGCGCGCCCGCGCGCTCGGCATCCAGGTGATCTTCCAGGATCTCTCGCTGTTCCCGAACCTGAGCGTCGCCGAAAACATCGCCGTCGAAAGCCATCTCGAAGGCATCGTCCGGCCGGTTTCCTATGCCGCGATGCGCGCCCTCGCCGAGCGCGTGCTGCAGCGCCTCGACTTCACGCTCGACCCCTCCGCGCTCGTCGGCGACCTGTCGGTGGCCGAGCGCCAGATCGTCGCAATCTGCCGCGGGCTGGCGGCGAGCGCCCGGCTGATCTTCATGGACGAGCCGACCGCCTCGCTCACCCGCGCCGAGGTCAACCGGCTGCTCGCCATCGTCGCCCGCCTGAAGCGCGACGGCATCGCGGTCGTGTTCGTCTCCCACCGCCTCGACGAGGTCGTCGAGATCGCCGAGCGCGTGACGGTGATGCGCGACGGCCGCAAGGTCGGCACCTGGCCGGTCGGGGAGGTCGACCAGCGCCGCATCGCCAACCTGATGACCGGCCTCGACATTTCCCACACCGTGGTGGCGCGCGACATGTCGGCCGCCCCTCCCCTGCTGGAGGTCCGCAACCTGTCGCGGTCCGGCGAATATGCCGATGTCAGCTTCACGCTGCGCCGCGGCGAAGTGCTCGGCATCACCGGCCTGCTCGGCGCCGGCCGGACCGAACTCGCGCTCTCGCTGTTCGGCATGACGCGGCCCGAAAGCGGCACCATCGCGCTGGAAGGCCGCGCGCTGGAATTCAGGTCCAACCGCGACGCGGTCGATGCCGGCATCGCCTACGTCTCGGAGGACCGCCTGAGCCTCGGGGTCATCCTGCGCCAGTCCATCGCCGACAACATCATCCTCGCGGTGATGAAGACCCTGCGCGGCCGCTTCGGCCTGATCCCGCCCGCCCGCCGGCGCGCGCTGGCGCAAGACTGGGTGGACCGGCTCTCGATCAAGATCGGCGGCCTCGACAAGGCGGTCGGCACGCTTTCCGGCGGCAACCAGCAGCGCGTGGTGCTGGCGAAATGGCTGGCGGCCCACCCGAAGGTGCTGATCCTCGACAGCCCCACCGTCGGCGTCGACATCAAGAACAAGAAGGGCATCTACGACGTGGTGGCCGATCTCGCCCGCCAGGGCGTCGGCGTGATCGTGATTTCCGACGAGGTCTCCGAAATCTTCGCCACCTGCGACCGCGTGCTGCACATGCGCGCCGGCCGCATCGTCGAGGAAGCGGTTCCGGGACGCATCGAGGAACATGCGCTGGAGGAGCGGATCTATGCGTGAATATCTCGCAAGGCTCCAGCGCCGCCAGGAGGCGTGGCTGCTCGCCGTCATCCTGCTCGTGGGCGTCGTGCTCGGCATCGCGGCGCCGGGCTTCCTGACCCTCGCCAACCTCGTCGATCTGCTCGAGACCTATTCCGTGCAGTCGATCATGGCGATGGGCCTGCTGGTGGTGCTGGTCTCCGGCGGCATCGACATCTCGTTCGCGGCCACCGCATCGGTCGCGCAATATGTCGCCGCCATCGCCGCCACGCAGGCCGGCTGGCCGGCGCCGGCGGCGATCGGCATCGGGCTTGCGACCGGGATCGCGCTCGGCTGCATCAATGCCGCGCTGATCCATTTCGTGCGCATCACCTCGATCATCGCCACCATCGCGATGATGAGCGTCAGCTTCTCGCTGCTGATGTATTTCTCGGGCGGCCAGTCGATCTACAACCTGCCGGACTGGTGGACCGACCGCATCGTGTTCTGGCAGACCGAGGCGCCGAACGGCGACCTGACCCGGCTCACCCTGCCCATCGTGGCGATGGCGGTGGCGGCGCTCGTGACATGGGGGCTGATGACGCGCACCAGCATCGGGCGGCAGCTCTATACCATGGGCGGCAATCCCGAAGCCGCGCGGCGCATCGGCGCGAACATCGGCCGGCTGCATTTCGTCGCCTACGGCTTCCTCGGCCTGATGGCGTCGGTGGGCGGCCTGCTGCAGGCGCACCGCGTGGGCGAAAGCGTGCCGAACGCCATGTACAACACCGAGCTTTCGGTGCTGTCGGCGGCGGTGCTCGGCGGCGCGAGCCTGATGGGCGGCATCGGCACCGTGCCGGGTGTGCTGCTCGGCATCGTGCTGCTGGCGATGCTGCAGAACGGGCTGAACCTGCTCGGCGTCTCCTCCTACTTCTTCCAGATCGTGATCGGCCTCACGATCCTGATCTCCACCTCCATCACCGTGCTGAGCGCACGCAAGCGCCGCCGCCGCCGCGTTCTCGACGACGGCCACGGCACCGGCGGGCCGACGCCGGTCGCGGCGGGAGCGGGCGGGATCCAAGGGGAGCCCACGATCCAAGGGGAGCCCACGATTCATGGGAAGCCGGTCCATGGCTGAGTCCGCCCCCTCCGGCCTCGATGCCGGCCTCTCCGGCCTGATGGCGCGGCTGCGCGGCGGATCGCCGGGCGGCTCTCCCGGGCTCGTGATCCTGCTCGTCGTCATCGTGGCGGGCTTCTCCGCCGCCGTGCCGGGCTTCGCCAGCGCCGGCACGCTGCAGAGCTTCATGCTGCAGCTGCCGCTTCTCGGCCTGCTGTCGCTCGCCATGGTCGTTCCGCTGATCACCGGCGGCCTCAACCTCGCCATCATCGCGACCACGAACCAGTGCGCGCTGCTGATGGTCTGGATCATGGGCACGCTGCTCGAACCCGGCGCCTCCGGCCACGCCACCCTCGGCGTGATCGCGCTGGCGCTCGTCGCCGGCCTCGCCCTCTGCCTCGTGATCGGCCTCGCGACCGGCGCCCTGATCGCCTATACCGGCGTGCATCCGATCCTGGTGACGCTCGGCACCAAGTCGCTGATCGACGGCATCAGCATCTATCTCACCCGCGGACAGGCGCTCTCCGGGCTGCCGGCCGGGTTCCAGGCGGTTGGCAACGCCACGGTGTTCGGCGTGCCGGTGACGTTCCTCGTGCTCGTCGTGATGGCGGTGCTGCTCGGCATCATCCTGCGGCGCACGCCGTTCGGCATCAGCTGCGCCATGATCGGCTCGAACGCGGAGGCGACGCGCTACTCGGCGGTCGATACCCGGCGCGTGCTGGTCGGCGTCTACACGCTGTCGAGCCTGATGTGCTTCGTCGCCGCGCTGGTGACGCTCGCGATGTTCAACTCCGCCAGCGCCGACTACGCCCAGTCCTACCTGCTGGTGACCATCCTGGCGGCGGTGCTCGGCGGGGTCGATCCGTTCGGCGGGTTCGGCACGGTCTCGGGCCTGATGCTGGCGCTGGCGATCCTGCAGGTCATCTCGTCGGGCTTCAACCAGCTCGGGCTCAGCCCCTATCTCACGGCCGCGATCTGGGGCGGCGTGCTGATCGCGGTCATGGCCGTGCAGACGGTGCGCCCCTATCTCGCCGCCCTGTTCCGCAAGCCATGAGGAGGCGAGCGATGCCGGAAACCGCTCCATCGCCGACCGCTTCGCCGCGCCGGGCCTGTCGCGCGCACGCCACTCCGACACGGGAGACGGGACGATGAAGGCCGTGGCCGTGTTCGACGTCGGCAAGACCAACGTCAAGCTGATCGCCGTGGCGCCGGACGGGCGGCCGCTGGAGACCGTGTCGACCCCGAACCCGGTCTTTCCCGGCCCGCCCTACAGCCACCACGACCTCGGCCTGATCGAGACGTGGCTGATCGACAATCTGCGCACGCTCGGCGCCCGCCACGATTTCGAGGCCATCGTCACCTGCGGCCACGGGTCCGGCGGCGTGCTCGTCGACGACGACGGGCTGGCGATGCCGATGATCGATTACGAGCAGCCGCTGCCGCCCGAGATCGTCGCGGAATATGCGGAGATCGCCGGGTCCTTCCGCGAGCGCGGCAGCCCGCTGATGCTGGGCGCGGCCCATCTCGCCCGGCAGATGCTGTGGCTCGAACGCGGCTGGCCGGAGGCGTTCGCAGGCGCGCGGGCCTATCTCGCCCACCCGCAATATTGGTCGTGGCGGCTTTCGGGGGTGATGGCGAGCGAGGTGACGAGCCTCGCCGCGCAATCGCACCTCTGGTGCGCGCCCGATGCCCGGCCGGCACGGCTCGTCGCCGAGAAGGGATGGCAACGCCTGATGCCGCAATTCGCGCCGGCGTGGGCGACGCTCGGCCCGCTGAAGCCGGAGTTCGCAGCCGCGGCCGGCCTGAAGCCCGGCATCCGCGTGCTGAACGGCATCCACGATTCCTCGGCGAACTTCTACCGCTACCAGGCGGCGGGGCTCGACGACATGACCGTGGTTTCGACCGGCACCTGGATCGTCGCCATCAGCGACCGGCAGGGACCGGACTTCGCGGTGGAGCAGCCGGCGCTCTGCTGCAATGCCGACGT
>JAEZMP010000627.1 GCA_023442215.1 Pseudomonadota bacterium | reverse complement strand
CTCGACATCGCCATCGCCTGCGGCTTCGTCTCCGCCTCGCATTTCTCCAAGAGCTATGTCGAGCACTTCGGCCGCACCCCCTCCGCCGAACGCAAAGGCGCGCGGCTCGGAACGTCCGTGGCGGCGTGACAGGACGGGGCGGAAGCCAGATCCCGGGCCTGCTGCCTTGAGATGTCTGGACCGTCTGTTGGCTTCCCCGCATCCGCAGCGCGCCGTGCATCGGCGGGTGCGACAACGCCGGCCATGCCTGTCCGGAGGTTCAAGTTCTCCAGGCATGGGCCTCTTTGTTGCAGCTCCGGCCCCTCACAACCCGAAATGGGTACTCAGGCCTTGTCTCGGCACGCCTGTTGCAGGACTCATTGAACTGCCGGGCATTGCCGGCCGCGCACAATGAGGGACGACGGTGTCGGATCGGATCGTATTCCTGAACCTGGCCGATATGGACGAGAACGGGTTGGTGCAGTCGAGTAAAAAGAACCTCGAAAACAAATTCAAGCCAAAGACATTTATAGGGAAAGTGAAACAAAAATTAATCGGCGGCGTCAATATTGAGATTATAGATCTTTTCTCTCTCATTGCAAACAAAAGGGCGATATCTCGTTCTTCATTCCTGTCTGGAATGAAAGTACAATATGCCCTTCAGTATGCAAAAGAGGCTTGCATCATAAGAGAGAAATGCAAGGACGCCAAGAAAATCCTCCTCGGAGCGCACGGACGTGTAGCCGATACGGAAAGGGTCTTCAACGCGTTGGGCTGGGGAAAAGGATCGGGCCCAGCCGGAACCTACGACGAACTGGCAGAGCTTATGTCCGATCTGTTGTATCCGGACCGTGCCTACAAACTAGGTCTTATCATATGCTATGCTGCGCGATCTGAGAACTATTTGAAGCATCACGAATTATATCTCGACAAGAAGGATATAAAATCGAGTTTTGCTTACAAATTTTTCAAGCATCTTTGCGAACTGACAACGGCCGATGTGATCATGACCGCAAGGACCGGCGCCGTTCTTTTCAATTCGGACGGGACGACGGCGGTCGAGATGGAGTCCTTCGTGCGGATGGCGGTCGAGCTTTCGGAACTGAAGAAAGAACTTGCATATAAAAGTCTTACCGAAAGTTACGAAAAGCTCATGGAGCATTATCACACCACAAATAGAGGGCCCGAATTCTTCGAAATGCAGCAGAAAATGATGACCCAAGGGAGCATCCCCGGCAACGATGCCGAGGCAGTCATAAAGAAAATTCAGATCATAGCGGACAAGCACAATGCAATTCAAATGAATGCGCCGCTGGAAAAGGGCAAATACGGGAAATTCGTCTATATCCGCAACAAGAACAACACCGTGTCTGTGCTGGACAAGTACGGCGGCGACAAGGGCGAGCCCGTCGAGCTGTACCGCGGACCTTTCTGACGAAATCGCCGTCCGCTCGTCCCCATGATCAGGATCGGCCGATCTCGACAGGCGCCGGACCATTGCATGAAGCCGTGCACCGCCGGCTGCGCGAGACGCCGAACCGACCGAGCCGCCGGGACCCAGGGCGAAACGAAAAAGCCCCGCAACGCATACGCGTTGCAGGGCTTTTTGCGGAACTTGGTGCCCAGAAGAGGACTCGAACCTCCACGCCTCGCGGCACAGGTACCTGAAACCTGCGCGTCTACCAATTCCGCCATCTGGGCGACGGGCGATGACTTACGGCCCGCCCGGGCCGTTGTCAATCGCCCCGGCTGTGGAAAGACGAAGATGTTGTGACACCCGGCCGGTTGCCTGACAGGAGAGACGCCGCCTCGGGCGGGCGGCCCGGGCCACCGACGCAGGAGCTGCGAACGGCAGGTTCAGGCGCGGACGACGAGTGCGGCACGAGGATGTGCGGGCCGACTGAGTGCGGGGGCGACTACGCGTCATTCGGCATGGTGCGGCGCACGCGCGCCTGTACGGGCGGCGAAGGGTGCGCTAGACACGAAGGCGGAACATCGAAGGCAATGCGGCCGGAGCGCGGATCATGACGCGCCGCCGCGCACGACAAGAGGAACGGGTCGCGATGGCTGAGGCGCTGAAGGACGAAATCGTCACGGTGTTCGGCGGTTCGGGCTTTCTCGGGCGGCATGTGGTGCGGGCGCTTGCCAAGCGCGGCTACCGCATCCGTCCCGCGGTGCGCCGGCCGGATCTCGCCGGTCACCTACAGCCGCTCGGCATGGCCGGCCAGATCCTCCCGGTTCAGGCGAACCTGCGTTATCCCGCCTCGGTCGCCCGCGCGCTCGAGGGCGCATCCGCGGCCATCAACCTCGTCGGCATCCTCGCGCCGAGCGGCCGGCAGAGCTTCGAAGCCGTGCAGGCCGGCGGCGCCCGCGCTGTCGCCGAGGCCGTGAAGGCGGCCGGGATCGCCACTCTCGTTCACGTCTCCGCCATCGGCGCCGATGCTAACTCGCCCTCCGCCTATGCCCGCACCAAGGCCAAGGGCGAGGAAGCCGTGAAGGCGGCCATGCCCGGCGCCACCATCTTCCGCCCCTCCATCGTGTTCGGGCCGGAAGACGGCTTCTTCAACCGCTTCGCCGCCATCGCGCGGATGTCGCCGATCCTGCCCGCCTTCGGCGCCGACACCCGGTTCCAGCCGGTGTTCGTCGGCGACGTCGCCGAGGCGATCGCGCGGGCCATCGACGGCACCATCGCCGCCGGCCGCGTCTACGAACTCGGCGGCCCGGAGATCAAGACCTTCCGCGAGTGCCTCGCACTGGTGAACCGCGAAACCGCCCGCACCCGGCCCATCGTCGGCGTTCCGCTCGGACTCGCCAAGACGGTGGCGCGCCTGACGGAATGGCTGCCCGGCGCGCCGGTAACGGTCGACCAACTCCTCCTTCTCGAGAAGGACAATGTCGTGTCGGCGGAGGCGACGGCCGAAGGCCGCACGCTCGCCGGCATCGGCATCCGCCCGACCAATCTCGAGGCGATCCTGCCGACCTATCTCTATCGCTTCCGCAAGCACGGCCAGTTCGACGCCCGCCGCATCGCCTGACCGGAGCCGGGACGCCGACGGTTCGGCCGGCTTCCCCCCGCGCCTTGCGCCGCTCAAGTCTGCAAGCACCCGGGCCGGGAACGGCCCGGGTGTTTCTTTTTGTCCGCGATTGCGTTCCCGGGTCGCGCCCCCTTCCACAGGCTTGCGGCCTCGTGACATGCTGGCCGGGACAAAGTTCACGGAATTGAAACCATAAATCCCGCGAACTGGCACGTAGTCCGGCGGGATCGAGCGGTCCCGCCGGTCGGCATGTCCCCGCGGGGAAGGACGCGGCCGATTGCGGGCTCCATGGGCGCACCGCGACGCAGGGCCGCTTCCACCCCGTGAGGAAGGTCCCGTCACGATCGCACCGATCCGGACGGATATGCTCGCGCTCTTGATGATGCCGGGGCATCCGGCCGGACACTCGCCCGGCCGCGTTCGTCCCGGAAGCATCGTTCGGATGGAACCGGAGGGATCATGGCAGACCCGAAATCATCGAAGCCGAGGCGCCTCGCGGCGGCGGCGCTCGCCAGCCTGCCGCTGGCCGTGGCCGGCCTCGCGCCCGCGGCGTGGACCGGCCCGGCCGCGGCCCAGCAGAGCCCGGCGGCACCCGCCGCGCAGGCAGACGCACAGGCCGAGGCGCCGGCCCCGCTGATCGAGCAGGAGGCGCTCGACCTGCTCAAGGCCGCGACCTCGAAGATCGCCGCCGCCAAGTCCTTCTCGGTCGAGATCGACGCCTCGCGTCAGGTCGCCACGACCCTCGGACAGATGGTCACGCTGTTCAGCGACGCCGAAATCACGGTGTCCCGGCCGGACAAGCTCAAGGCCGAGATCGAGACCGGCGTCGACGAGACGGAATTCCTGTTCGACGGCAAGAAGCTGACGGTGTTCGACAAGGGCCGGAACTTCTACGCGGAGATGCCGGCCGAAGGCACCGTGGACGCGCTGATCACCGCCGCGGCCGAGAAGCACGGCCTCGAGCTGCCCGCCGCCGAGTTCCTGACCTCCGATCCCGAGGTGCTGCTCACCAAGGACGTGGTGGACGCCTATGTGATCGGGCCGGCGCTGGTTCACGGCGACAAGACGGTCCAGCTGATGTTCGCCACGCCCCGCTACGAATGGCAGCTGTGGCTCGACGACAAGACGCGCCTGCCGGTCCGCTATGCCCTGACGCACCTCGATCTGCCGGGCACGCCGACCTACACCGCCGATTTCAGCGACTGGAAGCTCGACGAGACGCCCGACGCCTCGGCGTTCACCTTCACGGCGCCCGCGGGCGCCACCAAGATCGAGTTCGCCCCCGCCCCGCCGGATGCTGCCAAAGACACTGGCAAGGAGACCGGCAAGGACGCCAGCAAGACGGAACCGGCGAAATGAGCCGGGATCGCCTGTCCTCCCCCAAGACGAGGTTCGCCATGCGCCGACTGGTTCTCGCAGTTTCGCTGGCCGCCGCGGCACTGGTCGCGGCCGGCCCCGCGTCCGCCTGGGTCGCCTATCGCGGCGGCGGCGGCGCGGCCTGGCACACCCCCTACGGCGGTGGCGCCGTGTGGCACGGCCCCACGGTCGCCGCCGGCGGTGCGCCCCACTGGGGCTACTATAATGGCGGCTACAATGCCGGCGCCGTGGCGGCGGCCGGCGCGGTCGGCGTCGCGACCGGCGCCATGATCGGTGCGGCGGCGGCTTCGCATCCGGTCTATGTCGCGCCGGCGCCGGTTGTGGTCGCGCCGCCGCTGCCGGTGCTCGGCGCATCCTATGCCGCACTGCCGCCCGGCTGCCTCGCGACGCCCGCCTACGGCACGACCTACTATGCCTGCGGCGGCTACTATTACCGCCCCTATTACGGGCCGTCGGGCGTCGTCTACACCGTGGTGCCGGCTCCCTGAGCCACCCCCCGTATCGGCCGATTTCAATCGGCGGCATGCCGGAAACGACGACGGCCGGGCTTTCGCCCGGCCGTTTTTCGTTCAGGGCCCAAGCCCGGAGCATGTCCCTGTCGTTCAGAACTATTCGATCTGAACGCGATGTGCCCTAGCTGGCCCGAGCCTGCGACCGGGGTCCGGCGGCCGGCGCGAGGTCGCGGAACGGGCGGCCGGACTGCAGGTGCCGCTCGATGTCTTCCAGCGGCACGCCGTTGGTCTCCGGCACGTAGAGCCGGGTGAACACGAGGCCGGCCACGCAGACCACGGCATAGATGCCGAACACCCCGGCGAGCCCGATATCGGCGACCAGCACCGGGAACGAGAACACCACCACGAAATTGAAGCCCCAGTTCGCCAGCGAGGCGAAGCTCATGCCGGGGCCGCGCACGTTCAGGGGGAAGATTTCCGACATCATCACCCACGGCAGCGGCCCGATGCTGGCGGCGAACGAGGCGATGTAGAGCACGAGGCCGATCAGGGCGAGGATGCCGAGATCCGGCGAACCGGAAGCCGCCGCGATCGCGATCACGCCGAGGCTGACGGCCGCGCCGGCGAAGCCGGCATAGAGCAGGCGGCGGCGACCGATGCGGTCGATCAGCGCCATGCCGACCAGCGTCATCAGCACGTTGACCACGCCGATGCCGGCAGTCGCCAGAATCTGGATCTCGGTCGAATCGAAGCCGGCAAGCTGGAACACCGTCGGCGCGTAATAGATCACGGCGTTGATGCCGCTGAGCTGCTGCAGCAGGAACAGGCCCATGCCGACGATCAGCGCCGGCCGGGCGACCGGGCCGAACAGCTCGGCGAGCTTGCCCTTGTCGTCCTGCGAATCGGTGGCCGCGGTGCGCACGATCTCGGCGAGTTCGGCCGAGGCCGCCGGATCGGTCTTCGGCACGCCGCGCACCTTGGCGAGGGTGGCGAGCGCCTCGTCGCGGCGGCCGCGCATCGCCAGCCAGCGCGGCGTGTCGGTCATGAACATCATGCCGACGAACAGCGCGAGGCCGGGGATCATCCCGACGGCGAACATGGTGCGCCAGGAGTCCGAGAAGGCGTAGCCGACGAGGTAGGCGCCGAGGATGCCGAGCGTGATCGCCAGCTGGTAGATCGAGACCAGCATGCCGCGCCGCGCCGCCGGCACGCTTTCGGAAATGTAGAGCGGCGCGATCATCGCCGCGATGCCGATGGCGAAGCCGAGCACCAGGCGGGCGATGCCGAGCACCCAGGCGGCATGGGCGAGTGCGGCGAACAGCGCGCCGGCCACGAACAGCACGGCGGCGAACAAGAGCAGCGAGCGCCGGCCGGCGGGCTTCGCCAGCCATCCCGCCAGGATCGCCCCGAACAGCGCGCCGAACGGCACCGCCGCGGTGATCAGGCCCTCGTCGAGCGGCGTGATGCCGAACTGGGCGCGCAGCAGGCCGAGCGCCCCGGCGATCACCCCCTCGTCGAACCCGAACAGGAGCCCGGCGATACCCGCAATCGCGGCGACGACATAGATCATGTTTCCCCCAACCCCTGTTGTCGCGGTGCCGCAACCCTCGGCATCGCGTGCGTCACGCCCGCCGCGACCGGCCGGAAAGCCGGGAACAGGGGACACGCCCGCCGCGAGCCAAGCCCGCAGCGGCGCGACCATAGAGCGGTTTCCGGCGGGAAGGAAACCTCCCCCTGATCGGGATCGGAGCGCCGGCGCGCGTCAGGGTGGAACAGACGGGATCGGCGCCCGACCGGGCCGGCG
>JAEZMP010000695.1 GCA_023442215.1 Pseudomonadota bacterium | reverse complement strand
GGGATCGGCAGGCCGGGATAGCGCTTCGCCAGCGCCCACCATGGACCGCCGCAGGCCTCGTCGAACGGATTGCCGCCGGAAATCTCGGCGAGAAGAACGGCCCGGGCGTCGATCTCGCTCGCGAGGTCGAGGGCCGAAGGCCACAGCGGCGTGCCGACATAAAGGTGCAGGGCCGCCTCGTTGTCGGCATGAAGGTCGAGCACGAAATCGGCGTCATGGGCGAGGGTCAGCAGGTGGTGGCGGAGCACGTCGACCGCGGTCGCGGGCGTAAGCCCCGCCAAGGCCTCGGCCATGGCGCCGCGGATGGCCGCGACGTTGGATGCCTCGTCGTCACCGAGCTGGCCGTCGAGCGAGGACCCGATCAGCGCGGCGAGGTCGGGATAGTCGCGGTTGTAGTTGCCCGCGGTCGCGAAGTCGTATCGTCCGAGCAGGAAGCCGTTGACCTGCTGGCCGAGCCCGATCGGATTGGCGACCGGGACGACGACGATCTCGCCCAGGATTTCGCCGCGGGCGGCCGCTTCCTCCAGGCGCGCGGCGAGATGGCGCAGGGTCAGCATGCCCGGGAACTCGTCGGCGTGCAGGCCGGCCTGCAGATAGGCCTTCGGCCGGGCACCCGGGGTGCCGAAGCGCAGCACGGTCAAGGCCCTGCGCGTGCCGGGCGAGGTGACCGGAAGCTCGATTTCGGTCCGGGTTGTGGGATTGGGGGCGATGTCGGTCATCGGACCGTGCCTCTCTGTTCGGCGTATAGGCGGGTATGGGCATCCGCCTCACCGGGCGGCACGGGACAGCCTGCCGCTTCCCGCGCAGGCATATTGCTAGGCCGTCTTAATCCGGTCTAGTCTCCGTTCAGGGGCATGCCTTTCGACGGGAATGTGCGTTTGCTTGGGGAATTTGCCGACGGGGCCAGCGGTAGCGGATTGATCTTCCGCCGCCGGACATTGCCGGATCAGCGTTTCGAACCACCAAGCGCAGCTTTGCTCGCATCGTGCAGATCCGTCTTCTTCGAGCCTATACGGTGCGCCATCCTCCCTGGCGCTCCGTCGACGGTTCGGTCATCGTCCGCACGCCCGCGCGTGTTCTCTAAAAACCACAACGACAAAACCTTCATGACAGTCCAGCCCTGATTCAATGGGGCACGGGCGAGACGCTCGGTCTTCTCGTCCAGGTTCGGGGAAAACGTTTATGGATATCGTCTCGACTTCCGCCTATGTCGGCCCGAATGTGTATGCAAAGCTGCCGCTGATCCGCCTCACGGTGGACCTTCGGCACCGGTCGACAGCCTCCGTCGCGAGCTACGGCGAGAGCGTTCTTGAGACGCTGACCAAGTTGCTGCCCGGTCTCGCCACCGACAAGCTGCCCGATGGCAGCCTGTGGCTTGACCGCGCCCGCACGGCGGAGGACTGCGGTCTCGGCGAACTCATCGCCCATGTCGCGCTCAACCTGCAGCGACTGGTGGGCTCGCCGACGGCGTTCGCCCAGGCGATCCCGGTTCCCGATTCTGACGATGTCGAGGTGCTGTTCGGCTACGAGTCCGACGAGATCGGCCTGGAGGCCGGGGACCTTGCCTGCGATATCCTCATCGAACTGGTGGCGCCGCGGGAGTCCGACGACGAGGCTTACGATTTCGACGGCGAGATCGCGCGCTTTGTCCGCTTCGCCCAGCGCCGCTCGCTCGGTCCGTCGGCGATGGAACTCGTCCGTTCCGCCGAGGCCCGCGACATCCCGTGGTTCCGACTGAACGACGCGAGCCTCATCCAGGTCGGCCAGGGCAAGTACCAGCGGCGCATCGAGGCCGCGCTTACGAGCATGACCTCGCACATCGCCGTCGAGATCGCCTCGGACAAGAACGTCTGCAACAAGATCCTTCAGGATCTCGGCCTGCCCGTGCCGCAGCAGCGGCTGGTCTATGACGCCGACGAAGCGGTCTCCGCCGCTCGCCGCATCGGCTATCCGGTCGTCGTGAAGCCGCTGGACGGCAACCACGGCCGCGGCGTGACCGTCAACGTCACCACCGACGAGGGCGTCGAGGCCGCCTATGCGATCGCCGACGAGGAAGGCTCCGCTGTCGTCGTCGAAAGCATGATCCTCGGCGAGGACCATCGCCTGCTGGTGGTGAACGGCGAACTCGTCGCCGCGGCACGCCGCGTGCCGGGCCATGTCGTCGGCGACGGCACCCGCACCATCGCCGAACTGGTCGAAATCGTGAACCAGGATCCGCGGCGCGGCGTCGGCCACGAGAACGTGCTGACCAAGCTCGAACTCGACGAACAGGCGTTCCGCCTCCTCGGTGAGAAGAACTACACCGTCGAGAGCGTGCCGCCGGAAGGCGAGGTGGTCTATCTGCGCAAGACCGCCAACATCTCCACCGGCGGCACCGCTGTGGACGTGACCGACACCATCCATCCCGACAACAAGATCATGGCCGAGCGCGCCATCAAGGCTGTTGGCCTCGATCTCGGCGCGGTCGACTTCCTGACCACCGATATCACCCAGAGCTACCGCGACACCGGCGGCGCCATCTGCGAGATCAATGCCGGGCCCGGCCTGCGCATGCACATCTCGCCCTCCGAGGGCAAGCCGCGCGACGTCGGCGGCAAGGTCATGGAGATGCTGTTCCCGCCGGGAACCCAGAGCCGCATCCCGATCGCGGCGCTGACCGGCACCAACGGCAAGACGACCTGCGCCCGCATGCTGGCCCACATCCTGAAGATGGCCGGCCACGTCGTCGGCCAGACCTCGACCGATGCGGTCTATATCGACGGCAACGTTACGGTGAAGGGCGACATGACCGGCCCGGTGTCGGCCAAGATGGTGCTGCGCGATCCCTCGGTCGACATCGCGGTGCTGGAGACGGCGCGCGGCGGCATCGTCCGCTCCGGCCTCGGCTATATGTACTGCGACGTCGGCGCGGTTCTGAACGTCACCTCCGATCATCTCGGCCTCGGCGGCGTCGACACGCTCGACGGGCTGGCGGAGGTGAAGCGCGTGGTGGCCGAGGTCACCCGCGACACGGTGGTTCTCAACGCCGACAACGAATACACGCTGAAGATGGCGTCCTATTCGCCGGCCAAGAACATCACCTACGTCACGCGCAATCCCGAGCACACGCTGGTGCGCGAGCATATCCGCCTCGGCAAGCGGGCGTTCGTGCTGGAGCAGGGCCTCAACGGCGACCAGATCGTCATCTACGAGAACGGCACCCAGATCCCGCTGATCTGGACCCACCTGATCCCGGCGACCATCGAGGGCAAGGCGATCCACAATGTCGAGAACGCGATGTTCGCGGCGGCGATGGCGTTCGCGCTCGGCAAGACGCTGGACCAGATCCGCAACGGTCTGCGGACGTTCGACAACACCTTCTTCCAGTCGCCCGGCCGCATGAACGTGTTCGACGAGCACGGCTTCCGCGTCATCCTCGACTACGGTCACAACGAGGCCGCCGTCGGCGCGATGGTCGATCTCGTCGAGCGGCTGAAGCCGCGCGGCAAGCGCATCGTCTGCGTCACCTGCCCGGGCGACCGGCGCAACGAGGACGTGACGGCGATCGCGGCCAAGGTGGCCGGCAAGTTCGACACCTACATCTGCCACCGCGACGACAACGTGCGTGGCCGGGCGCCGGACGAGATTCCCCAGCTGATGCGGGCGGCGCTGATCGAACTCGGCGTCCCCGAGAGCGCGATCCAGATCGTTCCGGAGGAGATCGAGGCGGTCGATACCGCGCTGAAGATGGCGCGGCGCGACGACCTCGTGCTGATCTTCTGCGAGGGCATCACCCGCTGCTGGAAGAAGATCATCTACTTCAAGCCCGAGGGCGGTGAAGAGGCCGATGCGCAGACCGGACCGCGTCCGGTCGAGATCGCCTTCGACGTGCCTGAGGGCTACAGGATCGTTACCGACGAGCGCGGTGTGCTGCTGGCACCTCTCGCTTAAGCAACGGCGGGTTCATGTCCATCCTTGGTTGGTTCTCCCCGCCGCAGAGCGAGGGGACGCGCAAGCTCGCCGTGATCGGCGGACGCCTGGAAGACGGCAATGCGGCGATCTACGGTGAAATGCACCGTCTCGCCGCGGGCCGCATCCTGGTGTTCCCGACCGCGTCGTCCGAACCGGAGGCCGTGGGGCCGGAGACCGTGCAGGTCTTCCGGGCCTACGGCTTCGAGGCGGAGCTTTCGCCGGTCCACGGGGCGGGGGCGGTTGCCGCCGCCAACGACCCGGCGACCGTCGAACTCGTGCGCCAGTATGGCAGCGTCTACTTCACCGGCGGAAATCAGGCCCACATCATCAACGCACTGGCGCCCGGCGGCGTCGAGACGCCCGTTCTCGCCGCCATCCGCGCGGTCAACGAGGCCGGCGGCCTCGTTGCGGGGTCGAGCGCCGGCGCGGCGATGATGTCGAGCGATATGATCGTCGGTGGCACCTCGCTCGACGCCACCGTGTTCGGCGTCACCGACGATCCCGAGCAGCCGGGAATGCTGATCGGCAAGGGCCTCGGCTTCTTCAACTGGGGCATCGTCGACCAGCATTTCATCAAGCGCGGCCGGCTGGGCCGGCTGATCGTCGCGATGGCGGCAACGGGCGTGCAGCGCGGCTTCGGCATCGACGAGAACACGGCGCTGTTCGTCGACGGCAAGCGCGCCCGCGTGATCGGCGAATACGGCGCCTTCTATGTCGACATGACCGGAGCGGTCAGCGACGGGCGCGGACGGACGTTCGAGAATGTCAGGATCAGCTATCTCGATGACGGCGACGCGTTCGACCTCTCGCGCTTCCGCGTCGTGCCCGGCCCCCACAAGCGGCGTGTGCGCCTCAGCGAGATCGCCTATCGCGCACCTGCGCGCTCGCAACGCAACGTATTCGGCGCTTACACGCTCTATGACCTGCTCGCCCGCCTCGTTCTGGGCGATCCGCTGACCTACACCACCGACCGCGCCACCGCGGTCGAGCCGAAGACCGGCATGGCGGTCCCGGTCGAACTGGAGCGGCTGCGCGGGGTGTCTCGCACCCTGATCGCCATCCAGGAATCCGGCCTCAGGATGACGGCGGTGAACTTCCGGGCGACCGTGATGAGCGAGCGGCTCAGCGCGGCGCGGCTCGCCAACCGCGCCACGAAGCTCTCGCGCGATTATGGCGTGAAGCCGGGACCGCAATCGCGACTGATGCTGCTCGGCTCCTCGCCGCTGCAGGGCGATCCGTCGCTGATGGCCGAGATCGTCCGTCATGCCCAGGGGCCGGTCGGCGTGATCGCCTCGGCCTCCGCGGAGCCGCACAACACCGCGAAAAGCCATATCGCGGCGCTGCGGGAGCACGGCATCGAGGGCATCGATTTCGGCATCACCATCGACAATGTCGAGCGCATCTCGCGCGACAAGGAGGTAGTCGAGCAGATCGCGGCGCTGAAGACGATTCTCATTCCGGGCGGAAACCAGATCCGACTGGTCGAGACGCTCCTGCACCGGGGCGAGGAAACGGCGGTGCTGCTGGCGATCGCGCGGGCGCATGCCGCCGGCGCAACCGTGATCGCGGCGAGCGGTGCCGCATCCGCGCTGTCCGGCTTCATGATCGCGGGCGGCTCGTCCTACGAGGCGTTCCGCTATGGCGTCTCGTCGGATACCGGCCACGGCGGCCTCGTAATCCAGGAAGGCGTCGGGCTGTTTGGCGCCGGCATCATTGACCAGAACCTGTTTTCCTCCCGCCGGCTCGGGCGCCTGATCGTGGCGTGTGCGGAAGAGGGCGTGCGCTACGGATTCGGCATCTGCGAGGATACGCTGCTGATCGCGACCGGTGACAACGCGCCGATCGAGGTCGCGGGCCGTCATGGCGTCGTTCTTATCGAGATCGACCACGCCAATCTCGTGCTCCAGAGCGATAGCTTCGTCGCGCGCGGTATCAAGCTGTCGTTCGCGCGCCCGGGCGACCGGATCGATATCGCCACAGGCACCGTCCAGCGCAATTCGCCGCCGGAAGCGGCATCGGCGGCGCTGGAGCGGCTGATCAACGAACTCGCGGCCGAATGCGGCGCGCTGCGGGGGCTGGACGGTTCGACGGACCACCTGCGCAACAGGGCGATCGTAATGGGATTCGTCGCATCCGGCGACGGCACGGCGCTGCTCGACGTGGAAAGCGCCCGCGACGACCGTTCCTAGCCTCGTCGCGTCAGATCGACCGATCTGACCGCGAGGATGCGCTCAAGTTCTTGAGGCTGGGCCGCCTGCCGGGTGGCAGGCGGGGCGTTGGCCCGGCAGGTTGGA
>JAEZMP010000406.1 GCA_023442215.1 Pseudomonadota bacterium | reverse complement strand
TCCGGGGCGTCGTACCGGACCAACTCGATTTCGGGAGAAACCGCATGACATCCCATCGGACGAAGCCGCGCCGGTCCCTCGGACTTGCAGCGGGTCTGGCGCTGTCGCTCGCCTTCGGCACAGCGTTGACCTCCGCGCCCGTCGCGTTCGCCGCCGAGACGCCCGCCCAGCCGCTCGACCTTGCGGCGCCGATCACCGAGTACAAGCTCTACGTCGCGGACGCGACGCGCAAGCTCGTGGCGGAAACCAAGGCGTTCACCGCTGCCGTCAAAGCCGGCGATCTCGCCAAGGCGCAGGCGCTGTTCGGTCCGAGCCGCATGAACTACGAGCGTGTGGAGCCGATCGCCGAGCTGTTCTCCGATCTCGATGCCTCGATCGATTCCCGCGCCGACGACCATGAGAAGCGCGAGGCCGACGAGGGCTTCACCGGCTTCCACCGCATCGAATACGGCCTGTTCGAGAAGAAGAGCACCGACGGCCTCACGCCTTACGCCGACAAGCTGCAGGCCGACGTCGAAGATCTGAACAAGCGCATCCGCGACCTGACCTTCCCGCCCGACAAGGTCGTGGGCGGCGCCGCCGCGCTGATGGAAGAGGTCGCCCAGACCAAGATCTCCGGCGAGGAAGACCGCTACAGCCACACCGATCTCTATGATTTCGTGGCGAACTTCGAGGGTTCGAAGAAGATTTTCGATCTGTTCAGCCCGTTCGTCACGGACAAGGCATTCGTGGACAAGGTGGCCGGCAACTTCGCCACCGTCGAGAAGACGCTCGCGAAGTACAAGACCGCTGACGGCTACGAGTCCTACGAGAAGCTGAGCGACGCCGACCGCAAGAAGCTGTCGGCGCTCGTCAACACGCTCGCCGAGGATCTCTCCACCCTGCGCGCACGCCTCGGCCTCGACTGACAGCAGGAGACTGATGGCATAAGGAGGCGGCGGGCATCGCGCGCCGCTTCCTGTCGTCTCAACGCCTTGCGAGGCACGCCGCAAACGGCGCGCCTCGGCGCGCGGCCACTCTCAGCCCTGGATGAAGGCGAGCAGGTCCGCGTTGATGATTTCGGGATGCGTGGTGCACATCCCGTGGGGAAGACCTTCGTAGCTCTTGAGCGTGCCGTGCTTCAGGAGCTTGACCGAGAGCGGCGCCGAATCCGCATAGGGCACGATCTGGTCGTCGGTTCCGTGCATCACCAGCACGGGAACGTCGATGGCCTTGAGATCGTCGGTGAAGTCGGTCTCGGAAAACGCCTTGATGCAGTCGTAGTGCGCCTTGGCACCGCCCATCATGCCCTGCCGCCACCAGTTCTCGATCACGCCCTGGGATGGCTTCGAGCCGTCGCGATTGAAGCCGTAGAACGGGCCGGCGGGCACGTCGAGGAAGAACTGCGCCCGGTTGGCGACGAGCGCTTCGCGGAAGCCGTCGAATACCTCGATCGGCAGGCCGCCGGGATTCTTGTCGGACTTCACCATGATCGGCGGCACCGCCCCGATCAGCACCGCCTTGGCGACGCGGCCGGCCTCGGCGCGAGCCACGTAGTGCGCCACCTCGCCGCCGCCGGTCGAGTGGCCGATATGGACCGCATTCTTCAGGTCGAGGGCGGTGGCGAGTTCGGCGACGTCGGCGGCATAGGTGTCCATCTCGTTGCCGAACGCGGTCTGGGTCGAGCGACCGTGACCGCGACGGTCGTGGGCGATGACGCGGTAGCCCCGATGCAGGAAATAGAGCATCTGGTTGTCCCAGTCGTCGGCGCTGAGCGGCCAGCCGTGATGAAACACGAGCGGCTGCGCCTCGCTGGAACCCCAGTCCTTGTAATAGATCTCGGTACCGTCCCGGGTCGTGATCGTGCCCATCGTTCCGTTCCTTTGCCTGCTGAGATGTCACGGGCCCGGCAGGCACAATCACGTGGCTGCCGGGCAAGCAGGGCTGGAAATCACCAGACCCGCCGCGAAGCTGGAAGCCCGGGAGCCTGCCGGCGGAACCGGCCGGATCCCTGCGTGGAAGGAGAAGATCCGGCGCACGCGGCAGGGGTGCCGCGTGCGCTGTTTCATTCTTGCCAGCTTCGGTTGATGGCGTCGAGACGCCGCGGCGGCTGCGGTCGCCTCACGCGTTCGAGGAGTGCGCCCAGAGATCGATGTCCTCGTCGGTGGCGTAGAGGTCGATCTCGTGCAGTTCCTCCTCGGTGAATTCGAGATTGGCAACGGCGCCGGCGCAGTCGATCACCTGTTCCGGCCGCGACGCACCGATCAGCGCCGAGGTGATGCCGCCGTTGCGCAGCACCCAGGCGATGGCCATCTGGGCCAGCGTCTGCCCGCGCCGCCCGGCGATCTCGTCGAGTTTCCTCAGATGCGCGAGCGCCTTGTCGGAGATCATGTTCGGCGTGAGGGACTTGTCCTGGGTCGCGCGCGAGCCTTCGGGAATGCCGTTCAGATAGCGGCCGGTGAGCATGCCCTGCGCGAGCGGCGTGAAGGCGATGGAGCCGATACCGAGTTCAGCCAGCGTCTGCTTGAGGCCGTCGCGTTCCACCCACCGGTTGAGCATGTTGTAGCTCGGCTGATGGATGAGGCAGGGCGTACCGAGATCCTTCAGGATCGCCGCGGCCTCGTGCGTGCGCTGCGAACTGTAGGACGAGATGCCGACATAGAGCGCCTTTCCCTGTTTCACGAGGGTATCGAGAGCGCCCATCGTCTCCTCGAGCGGCGTCTCGGGATCCATCCGGTGGGAATAGAAGATGTCGACATAGTCGAGCCCCATCCGCTTCAGCGACTGCTCGCAGGAGGCGATCAGGTACTTGCGGCTGCCCCAGCTGCCGTAGGGGCCCGGCCACATGTCGTAGCCGGCCTTGGAAGAGACGATCAGTTCGTCGCGATAGCCGGCGAAGTCGGTCCGCAGAATCTCGCCGAACGCCTCCTCGGCGCTGCCGGGAGGCGGGCCGTAATTGTTGGCGAGGTCGAAGTGCGTAATGCCGAGGTCGAACGCCGTCCGGCAGATCTCGCGCTTCACGCCGTGCGGCTTGTCGTGGCCGAAATTGTGCCAGAGGCCGAGCGAGACAGCCGGCAGCTTGAGCCCGGACTGGCCGCAGCGGCGATAGACCATTCGCTCATAGCGGCTTTCGGACGGTACATAGGACATGGGAACGCTCCGTTGTTTCAGGGCAGGACGTGTGCGGGAGGAGGCAGGGCCGGACGGTACGTGGTGACAAGGAAGGGAGGATGCCGGCGGCCGACATCCCGGCGCGGCCGGACGCCGCCCGGAGACGGGACTGAACGACGGCAGCCGGAGCGGATCGGCGGAAAGGCACGGCTGGCGGGCGGGCACGACAGCACGACCGCGCCATGCGACGCGACGCTCCTGTCAGGGACTGGAACCGGCGGTCGCCTTGGGAAGCGCTCGGCCGGCAGAACGGACTTATATCGGTAACGTGCAGCCGTGGGGAGGGGACGGAAGCCGGCGCAGACGTGGCCTGTGGGTATCGCCGCGAAGGCGCGGTTATGGCCGGAGCGGCAGCGGAGCGGATGTCGGCACAGGGGGAGCGCCGCTTTCGGCCGATGTCATCGCTCCGACCACGAAGGCGAGGTTGGAAGCGGCGATGAGGGCGGAGGCGTGCGCGTCGGCCTGGGCCTGTCGCGCGTCGATGAGGTCACTGTCGGCCGCCGTCGCAGCGGTGACGGTGCCGACGCCGTTCCGGTAGGCCTCTAGCGCGGCGTCATAGGTGATGGACGCCGCCGAAACCAGCGCGCTCGCCGCCTTGTAGGACTGCAGGGCAGTCCGAAGCGCGTTGCTGGCACCAACGATCTCGGTGACGGCGAGTGTCTGCGTGCGCCGGAAATCGCTTTCCGCGGCCGCTGCCCGCGATTGCGCCTGCTTGAGCTGGGCGGCGCGAAGCCCGGCGTCGTAGAGCGGCACCGTTGCGCCCACAAGCACGCCCATGCCGGTCGCCTGCTGGCCGATGGTGGGCAGGCCGGTCGCATTGAAATTCCCCTGCGCGGAGGCGACCGCGCCGGCGACGAACACCTTGGGCAGGAACTCCGCCTCCGCCGCCTTGATGCCCGCCTTGCCCGCTTTCACCGCCGAATAGCTTGCCGCCACGTCCGGCCGCCGGGCGAGCGCGAGCTGGATCATGGGATCGAGCGGCAGGTTCACGGCATCCGGCAGGCGTCGCTTCTCGGCCGTCGCGATCTTCAGCGGCAGTGTGGCGTTGACGCCCATGGCCGCGATCAGTGCCTGATAGGCGTCGCGCTCCTGCCCTTCGGCGACGACGCGGCGCAACTCCGCCTGCGCGACGGCCTGGCGTGCCTGCGCGACCTCGACCGTCGTCGCGAGACCGCGCGACATGCGACCCTCGGCAGCGGCGCGGATGGCGATGCTGTTGCTGAGCGCCTGTCGCGCGATGCGCGAGCGCGTCACGGCCGCGCCGTAGCCGTAATAGGTGCGCGAGACGTCGAAGATCAGCTTCTGGTGCTCGCCATTGAACAGCACGTTGGCGGCGATGGCGCCCTGCTTGGCCGCATCCGCGATCGCCGCGCGCTGGCCGAAATCGAACACCAGCCACTGCAGCGCGACGGACGGGGAAACGCCGCTCGAGGTCGTGTTGAAGTAGCGTTGTGTTCCGACCGGCAGAGGCAGGGGAGTTTGCGTCTGCTGCTGCCCGCCG
>JAEZMP010000223.1 GCA_023442215.1 Pseudomonadota bacterium | reverse complement strand
TTTTACCGTCTGAAGCTTCCACTCCCAACTTGAGGTTTTCGTTATCTACAGGAAAAAGATTTATTTTTATGCCCCCAGCTATCGCCATATCACAATCACCGTTGCTTAAAGCATGGCATGCCTGATGGATAGAGACACAAGATGCTGAACAAGCAGTATCTATAATCATTGTAGGTCCTTTTAAGTCCAGGAGATAAGCTATCCTAGTAGGAAGCATCGGAGGAATATTCCCTACTTTGGCATACGATAGCAGTGATGGGTCACTATTCATTATCATATCCTGATAGTCGGAACTGTATGAAAAACCTACATAAACACCAGTTTTGGTGCCTACCAGCTTTCTACCCCCATAACCTGCATCTTCAATTGCCTGCCATGCTGTGCTCAGAAACAATCTTTGAGCAGGGTCCATAAGATTTGCCTCTTTAGGAGACAAACGGAAGAATTTATAATCAAACAAATCTATATCCTGAAGGTATGCACCTTCTAAGTATTTTAATTTGTCTTCTTCTTTAATTTTTGTAAAATCTCTTAAATAGTTATCTATACCCTTTTGCCTGGACTCTGGGAATTCTCCTATACTGTCTATTCCATTACATATATTATCCCAAAAACTATGAACATTATCTGCTCCCGGCATTTTGGCAGCTACACCAATAATGGCGATATCATCTGATGATTCTAGTTCTTCCTTCTTGAGCATTTTGAGTATTTGTAGTGCAGCCTGTTTTTCAATTTTTCCTGTGCTAACATTTTCAACAACAAGCTTATAAATATTATTCATGTCCGTCCCCCTACTTCATATCATTTAGACTCTCTAATGCTTCATCAATGGACAAACTGCCTTCTTCTAGATTGTTTAATATATTGTCCAATTCTTTTTCTATGTCCTCATCTAGCTTATCAGTCTTCATTACCTTTTTTTCATCTTGGGAATTATTTTCTTCATCTGATTCTAGTAAAAAATTAGATAATTTAGAGATAGAAGTATACTCAAAGAGGTCTAAAAGATTAATTTTCCCAGGAAACTCCATCTCTATAATTTCATGCATCTGGCTAAGCAGGATTGAATCCCCTCCCATTTCAAAGAAATTATCATAGACATCTATCTCATTAAAGCCCAATACCTGACAGTATATCATTGCCAGCTTACCTTCTATGTCTGAATAATCTTGATCACTCTTTCCCTTTAGTTTTACGGTTTCAGCAAGGTTCCTCTGCTTTGCCTCCATCCTTGTTTTGACCTTTTTTACCATCTGGCTTACCAAGGTTTTTATCTTCGGCGAGAGTCTTACAGGTACATTATCAAGGACTATAATAGCGTCTGCCCCATAGTTAAGCTCCCCGATTAGTACTCGTGAGATATCTTTGTTGATAACTTCATCAAATGCTTTTATAGCCTTTTTTGTAGAAAGTACTTTGAAGGTACCGTCTACATTTACGCCATAATCAACTGCCATTCCTGTATCTCTCCACGCTACCCAATTTATCGTAATGGCTTTCTTTCCCTGCATGTTTCTGTATGAAGTGTAAGAATCCAGACATGCATTTGCTGCTGCATAGTCACCTTGTCCTTTGCCTGGGAATATTGAAGCAACTGATGAACACGTAGCAAAGAAATCAAGTTCGTCCTCCCTTGTCAAACAGTCAAGAATCCATGTACCGTACACCTTTGGATGCAATACACTATCGAATTCCTTATCCTCCTTTTTAAACAGGAAGCCCTCACCTGCCAGACCTGCAGCATGCACTACACCATTTATTCTTCCATACCTTACTCTGAGTCCATCTACTATATATTTCATATTTTCCATATTTGACACATCTGCACTGTAATACTCTACCTTCGCACCCAGAGCTTCTATTTCTCTTATGGATTTGATATTCTTGATTGTCTTTTTGTCCTTCCTGCTACTGTTTTTTAGTATCTCGTCCCAACTATCACGTTCCGGCATTTCAGAACGGCTTATGAGAGCAATGTTTACCTTCTTCCCGTCGGCCAGATATTTGGAGATTTCTATTCCCATTCCTCCTGTACCGCCTGTAATTAAGTAGCAGCCATCTTCCCTTACCTCTATCTTCCTGTCTTCGGCACTTTCCACATCAAATTCTCTTACCTCTTCAACATACCTTTCACCCCTACGGTAGGCTACCTGATATGCACCAGTGCCACCAGTGATTTCATCCATTATGTTGCTCACATCTGTAGCACTATCCAAGTCTATGCATCTGCAGGCAATGTTGGAATTTTCCAGTCTAATAACCTTACCAAGACCAAACAATGGCATATTCCAAGGGTTTATCCTCTCTTCTTCGCCAGTTACACACTCTATGTATTCTGATATTAACACCGTGTCAATATCCTTGTTTATCCCTGCTGTTACTATAGCCCGAATCATATAGAACAGGCTGTATACACCCCGTTTTTGGCTCTCTTCCAATTCCTCTATAGTGCTTATTTTATCCTCTGCTGTCACAGTAAGCAGATGGATTATTCTGGTAATTTCTTTATTCTTTATTTCCTCAAATAGTGTATTGTAGTCCTCCTGTGAACTACTGATACTATAGCTGTTTTCTCCTGTCTTACTATATTCTTCTCCAAGCTCTACCTCTATTACTTCACTACCTGTATCTTTAAGCCTTGTTATTACTTCCTCGCTAATTTTATGAGAACCCTTAAGAACAAGTACAGTTCCATTCTTTTGTTTTACGGTAATCCCTTCTAAACCTTCCTTTATCCAAGTGTTTGCATAGTATTGCCCACTTGTTGTTACTTCTGTTTCTATCTCGTCATACTCAGGTATATCAAGCCAACATCTCTTTTGTTCAAACGGATATGTAGGTACGCTTACCTTACACGGTAGTTTATCTATGTACAGTTCTCCCCATTTCACAGAAGCCCCTCTTGTATACAAACTGCAAACCTCACCCAGCAGCTTTTCGTTTAGCCTGTTTGTAGCTATATACTCTTCTAGCTTTCCACCTACTTCTGCAGACAACTCCACTCTAGCTCTTTCCGTTATGTCTCCCGCTTCCTTCTGTCCCTTATCTTCTGAAACTACTTTGTGTTTACCATAAAAGGCCCAGGTGATATCTATGCTGTCAAGTTCCAATAGTTCCAGTTTATATATCTTATCCTTCAAATCCTCAAGGTCTTTAGCAACTATAGCCAGCCTGTGACTATAATGATCTCTTCCTGTGTTGGCTGTATAACACACATCCCTTAATGTAAGTTTCATTCCTTTATCTAAAAATGCTTTGTAGCTTCTTATCAGCTCTTTTAAGGCCTCTTCACTCTTTGCCGATACAGCCAGGATATTTATTCCCTCATCCTTTGTTTCTGCAGTGTCCTCAGCTATGTATTCCTCAAGTACTACGTGACAATTTGTTCCGCTCATGCCAAATCCGCTTACACCACATCTTCTCGGAGATCCATCTGTTTCCCATTTCCTTGCTACAGTGTTCAAATAGACCGGTGATTCACTAAAGCTTATTTTTCGGTTTGGTCTGTTCAAAAACAAACTAGGAGGAAGCTCCTTGTTTCTCAATGCCAGTACAGCTTTTATCAAGCCTGCCATACCCGATGCCTCAGAGAGGTG
>JAEZMP010000199.1 GCA_023442215.1 Pseudomonadota bacterium | reverse complement strand
GTTCGTGGTGCTGTCGGCCATCCTCAGGCGCGATGCCGAGATCGCTGCGGTCAAGGTGAGCGAGCTTCTGGCCGATCCCGTCGAGACCCCCGCGCCGCCGCCACCGCCGCCGCCGGTGCGCGCGGCGCTGCCGGTGGCGCCGGCCGAGGGCATGCTCGCGCCGCCGCCCACCACTCCGCCAGCGATCGATCCCTACCGCGCCATTGCCAAGATGCTGATGCCCCAGCAGCAGCAGGGCCTGATCTCGGTGCTCTCGCGCAGCGGCACGGTGGTGATCATCACACGCAAGGAGCTGTTCGCGTCGGCGAGCACGACGCTTCGCACGCCCTATCCGGACGTGATCAAGGCCATCGCGGAGGCGCTGCAGCCGTTCCCCGGCCCGATCGCCGTCACCGGCTTTACCGACAGCCTGCCGATCAATACCCCGGCCTTCCCCAACAACGAGGCGCTGTCGCTCGCCCGCGCCAAGCGCGTCGCGCAGCTGTTGTCGGAAGGCCTGTCCGATCCCGCCCGTGTCAGCGCGTTCGGCCGCGGCGCCGCCGATCCCATCGCCACGAACGCCACGCCGGACGGCCGCGCCACCAACCGGCGCGTCGAAATCGTCCTCACACCGCGCTAGAGGGGCCAGGGACGATGGAGATCGACGTGGAAAGGGCGTGCACGCCCGCGAAAGCCGGATGCCTTGAGGCCGGGGTCCCGGCCGGCCTGCGCCGCCGCGCGGCGCGGCGCGCCGCCGTCTCGTCGACCGCCCGCGCGACCAACGACCTCTCGACGCCGCCATCAGGAACCGCACGATGATGAAGCCGCTCGGTACTTGGGCATTCTGGCGCCTGGTCCTGGTGGCGGCGGCCTTCCTGCTGCTGTCGCTGCTGACGTGGTTCCTCGCCCCGCTGATCACCGTCGGGGGTGCGCCGGTGATCGGCGATCCGGTGCTGCGGCTCCTCGCCGCGCTCATCGTGCTGCTGATCGGCGTCGTCGTCGTGCTCGTGCTGCTGCTCAGGGGCTTCGGCCAGTCGGCGCGCAAGCCGTTCCTGTCGAGCGCGTCGAACGAGGAGGAGGCGAAGACCCAGACCGATGCGCTGGAAGGCGGTCTCCGCCGCGCTTTCGCCACCCTCAAGGGCACGGGACGGGTCTGGCGCCTCGACCGCTCCTATCGCTACAAGCTGCCCTGGTATCTCGTGATCGGGCCGGAGCGGGCGGGCAAGACCTCCCTGATCCGGTCTTCGGGCCTGCGCTTTCCCGCCACCGACAGCCGCGGCGGGCACATCGCGGCCGGTTCCGCCTTCACGTTCTCCTTCGTCGACACCGCCGTCTTCGTGGACACGGCCGGGCCGTTCGGGCCGCATTCGCAGCGCCGCCTGTGGCGGAACTTCCTCGGGCTCCTGAAGCGCTACCGTCCGCGCGAACCGATCAACGGCGTCGTCATCGTGCTGAGCGTGGCGGAGCTGCGGACCGCGGCCGAAAGCCAGACGGCGGCGCTGTTCGCCGAAATCCGCCAGCAGCTGATCGACCTGCGCAACCAGCTCAGGGCGAGCTTCCCGGTCTATGCCGTGTTCACCCGCGTCGACGACGTGCCGGGGTTCGAGGCGTTCTTCGCCAACCTCGCGCCGGTCTACCGCAACGCCGTGTTCGGCCTGACATTTCCGATGGCGAGCGGGCGTGCCGCGGCCGCCAATCCGCCCGAGGCGATCGGCACGGTGTTCGGCCGGGAGTACGACGATCTGCTGCGGTGGCAGATGCCGCGGGTGCTGGAGCAGGTGAACGGCGAGGGCGATATCACCCGCCGCTTCGACGATTTCATGTTCCTGCCGCAGATGGCGCTGCTGAAGCAGAAATATCTGCAGTTCGTCGAGGACGTGTTCCGGCCGAACGAGTTCGAGCCGACGCTCCAGCTGCGCGGCGTCTATTTCACCAGCGCCCGGGGCGACCTGATCGCGAAGTCGGACGAGCCCGCCGAGATCGTCGGCACGCCCAGCGTGGCGGCGTCGCCCCAGCGCGGCCTGTTCATCCGGGATCTGTTCGAGCAGGTCGTCATTCCCGAAGCCGGGCTCGTGGCGCTCGACAGGAGGGCGCGCCGCGCCCAGCGCCTGACGCAGTGGGCGACCCTCGGCCTGATCGCCCTCGTGGCGCTCGCCCTGTGCGGCTGGTGGGCCTACAGCTTCGCCAACAACCGCACCCTCATCAGGGTGGTGGAGCAGCGGGCCGACCGCGCCAAGCTGTCGCTCGCGATGCTCGGCGCGAACCCGAGCATGCAGCCGACCCAGAACGTCGACCTCGCCGCGACCATCCCGGCGCTCAAGGCGCTGGAGGATATCCCGACGGGCTGGGGCGATACGCGCGACTATTCGGTGCCCGCCTTCACCGGCGGCCTGTCGCAATACGGCCATCTGTCGGGGCCGGCGAAGTCGGAATATGTCGACGCCCTGCACATGCTGTTCCTGCCCCGCCTCATCGGCTACCTGGAGTCCGACATTCAGGACTCCATGTCCGACCCGGCGAAGCTCTATGGCGCCGTGATGGTCTACCTGATGTTCGGCGGCGTGCGCCCGATCGACAACGACGTCATCGCCGGCTGGTTCGATCGCCGCTGGCAGGCGCTCTATCCGAACGCCTCCGATGCGCCGCTGCGCGCTTCGCTCGAGGGGCAGCTGAAGAACCTGCTCACGGCCGGGTTCGCGCCGGTTCCGATCCAGGAGCAGCTCGTCGCGAACGCGCGCGCCGTGCTCAACGAGTTCCCGCCCGCCATGCGCGGCATGGCGCTGCTGAAGCAGCTGCCGGAAATCCGCAACCTGCCGACCTGGCGCCTGACCGATGTCGCCGGCCCGCTCGCCTCCTATGCGCTGATCCGGCGCTCCGGCAAGTCGCTCGCCGAGCCGGTGCCGGGCATGTACACCGCCGACCACTTCAGCACCGTCGTCCTGCCCGCGATCTCGAAGGTCGCCGAGACGGTGATGAACGAGGACTGGGTCCGCTTCCTGGCGCCGGAGGACGACGAGGGTCCCGAGCGGCAGAAGGAGCTGGAGCGGGAGATGACGGATCTCTACGTCTCCGACTACATCGCCCAGTGGGAAGGCCTTCTCAACGACGTCACCATCGCGTCCTTCACCGACTTCAATTCCGAGCTGAGCGTGCTCCAGGCCGTTCTCGGCCCGCCGTCGCCGCTGTCCTCGTTCCTGAACTCGGTCTCGCAGCAGACCACGCTCAGCCCGGCGCCGGAAAGCAAGGAAGCGGCCGCGACCGCGCCCCAGGGCGCCACGCCGCTCAGCGCGGCCGCGCAGGCGGGCCAGCCGATCACCGAGCATTTCGCGGGCCTGCACGCCTTCGTCGCCGGCAATCCGAGCCCGCTCGACGGAATCCTGCAGTCGCTGTCGCAGCTTCGTGCGCTGATCGGCCCGGCGGCGAGCGCGGGCAGCAATCCCGCCCAGGTCACCGCGCTGACCTCGGGTCCGGGGTTCTCGCAGCTCCTGAGCCAGATGCAGTTCAACACCCTGAGCGCGCCGCCCTCGCTCGCCGATGCCGTCGCCCAGATCACGACGCAGACGTCGGCGATCGCCAACGAGGGCGTGAAGAGCGACCTCAGCGGCACGTGGACCTCCGAGGTCTATCCGTTCTGTCAGGCCGCCATCGAAGGGCGCTATCCCTTCGCCGTGTCCGAGAACGAAGTCACCATCGCCGATTTCAGCCGGCTGCTGGCGCCGAACGGCCTGCTCGACCAGTTCTTCACCAAGCAGATCAAGCCCTATGTCGACACGACGCGGACCCCGTGGCGCCTCAACAAGGCGGCGGCGCGTCCCAACCTGACCCCCGCCGTCATCAAGTTCTTCGAGCAGGCCGACCGCATCCGCAAGGTGTTCTTCGTCGACGGCGGAACGACGCCGCAGGTGTCGTTCCAGATCGAGCCCTACAATCTCGATCCCAACGCCATGCGGGTCACCCTGTCGATCGACGGTCAGACGCTCACCTACCAGTACGGGCCGCCGCAGCGCACGCCGATCCACTGGCCGGGCGCCAAGGGCGGGGTCAGCATCGCGTTCGCGGCGTCCACGCCCGGAACGCCGTCGATGTCCAACATCACCGGCCCGTGGGCGCTGTTCCGCTTCCTCTCGACGGCGAAGGTCACGCGCCTGACGGCGACCCGTTTCCAGGTCGCCGTCCAGCTCGGCTCGAATTCGGCGAGCTTCGTCATCGAGGCGGACAGCGTGATGAACCCGTTCGGCCAGAATCCGCTGGCCGGCTTCAAGTGCCCGCCGGCGCTGGTTCCGGGCTAGGGCATATCCCGTTCGGACCGAACGGGAATCGCTCTGGGCCTGGCCTCTGCGCCCGGAATGACGGTGGGAAACACGGTGGTTCCCGCAGGTGTCATATTGGGATAAGCTGCCGGGCGTAATGGTGAAAAGAACGCCGTGGCTTCCGCCGGATGCGGGCGGCCGCGGTCCGGAGGGGGAAGGCGGGGGGCCTGTCGCGACCGGTGAGGAACGAGGCGAGCTGGCGCGACGGGGGAAACGATCGCGATAGCCGCCCGCGACGATCCGGCGCCTGTCGTGAGGGGATACCGACGGAGGGAGATCGGTTATCCGGGTCCGAGTTCGCCGGGTGCCGCGCGCTTTCCGGGCGCGACGAACGACTGCCTTGCCTGCCTCTCGTTTCCGGACGTTATCGAGCTGCTCCGTAAAAGACCTGTTCTCGCGTATGGAATTGTTCGAATTTCATGGCAATAACCCCGACTTTCGATCCCGAGGAACTGCTCGCCCCGTTCGAGGGTGACGCGCCCTGCGGAACCGATCCGCGCAGCGACATGTCGCCGACCTCGCGCTTCCTGCGGATGAAGGACGCGCGGGCATTGGCGCGCCGCAAGGAGCGCGCCATCGACGTCGACCCCGACGCGCCTTCGCCGCTCGAGGACTGGGGCGAGATGGCGGATGTCGGCCTCGAGATCCTGAGCCAGGAAGGCAAGGACCTCGAAGTCGCGGCGTGGATGATCGAGGGCCTGCTGCGGGTGGACGGGCTTGCGGGGCTCTATACCGGGCTGAAGGTGGCCGAGGGGCTCGTCAACAACTACTGGGACGAGATCTATCCGCTGCCCGACGAGGACGGCAACGAGCCGCGGCTGTCGCCGTTCATCGGCCTCAATGGCGCATCCGGCGACGGCACGCTGATCCAGCCGCTGCGCAAGCTCGGGCTGACGCGCAGCGATCCGCCGATGTCGCTGTGGCAGTACGAGCAGGCGATGGAGATCGAGCAGATCTCCGACCCCACCAAGAAAGAGGCCCGCCTCGTCGCCGGCGGCACGACGCTCGAGACGTTCACCGCCGCGGTCCAGGCGACGCCAGGGTCGCACTTCAGCGCGCTCGTCGCCGATCTCGCCGAGGTGACCGCCGCCGTCAACGCGCTGTCGGATGCGTTCGTCGCGCGCGTCGGTCACGACGCGCCGCCGGCCGGCGCCATCCGTGCCGCGCTGACCGCGATCGACGAGGCCGTCCGCCTGTTCGCCGCCGACAAGCTCGCGCAGGCGAGCATGGCCGCCGAAAGCGCCAGCTATGCGGTGGAGGCCGGGGACGGCGAGGCCGCGACCGAGGACGGGGCGCCTGCCGCCGGCGGTGGCGGCGCGGTGCCGTCCTCCCGGCCTGCCAGCCGCGAGCAGGCGTTGCAGCAGATCCTGCAGATCGCGGCGTTCTTCCGCCAGACGGAGCCGCATTCGCCGATTTCCTACACGCTGGAAGAAGTCGTTCGGCGCGGGCGGATGCCGTTGACGCAGCTTCTGGATGAACTCGTCGTCGACGCGGAAGCTCGACGCTACTTCTACATTGCCTCCGGACTGCGTCCTCCGGAGGTCCCGAGCGAATAGAGTCGTTTTTCCTCAGTGTTCAACGACGCAAGGTGGTCTACAAGTTAATTCACGTCACAGGGCAAAGGGTCTCGAAGAGCGATGCCGAGCATTCATGAAAAGCTGAGCCGGGTCCGCAAACCGCGCGTCCACATCACCTACGATGTCGAGACGGAAGGCGCGGTCGTTCAGAAGGAGCTTCCCTTCGTTGTCGGCGTGATCGGAGACTTCTCCGGCGATCCGACCGAGCCGCTGAAGCCCCTCGGCGACCG
>JAEZMP010000677.1 GCA_023442215.1 Pseudomonadota bacterium | reverse complement strand
CTCGCGATATCGAAGGATAATTTTCTCAAGATGTTGACCCGGTTCCCCGAGATGGGTCTGGAAGTGATGCGGGTGCTGGCCCATCGTCTGGAACGGACGACGCGGGATCTCGCGCGCGTGGGCAGGCAGTCTTAGCGGTGACCGATCTCAGGGAACAGGGCGGCGAGCGGATTGAGATCCGCTTCTGGGGCGTGCGGGGGTCGTTGCCGACGCCGGGCACCCAGATGATGCGCTATGGCGGCGAGACGATCTGTTTCGAGATCAAGATCGGCGGCCAGCGGGTGATCGTCGATTGCGGCTCGGGCGCAAGGCGCCTCGGCAAGGCGCTGCTCGACGAGGCGCCCCTCGACGTCGACATCCTGTTCACGCACTCCCATCTCGATCACGTCTGCGGACTGCCGTTCTTCAAGCCGGCCTATATGCCGGGTTGCAGCGTGCGGCTCTGGGCCGGGCATCTGCCGAGCGCCGAGGCCCACCGCGAAGCCATCAGCCGGCTGATGTCGCCGCCGCTGTTCCCGGTCAAGCCGAAGGAGATGCGCGCCTGCCAGTTCCGGCATTTCACGCCGGGCGACCGCGTGGTCCTGCCATCGGGCATCGAGGCGACGACGGTGGCGCTCAACCATCCCGGCGGCGCGACCGGCTACCGGTTCGACCACGACGGCGCGTCGGTGTGCATCATCACCGACCACGAGCACGGCAATGCCGAGGTCGACGCCGCTCTGGAGGATTTCGTCCGCGGCGCCGACATCATGGCCTATGACGCTGCCTATACCGAGGCGGATTATCCCCGGTTCATCGGGTGGGGCCATTCGACCTGGGAAAAGGCGCTCGATCTTGCCGAGCGCGCCGGCGTGAAGGTCCCGGTCATGATCCATCACGACATCTACCGCACCGACGACGCGCTCGACGAACTCCTGTCGCTCGCCCGTGAGCGTTTCCCCGCCGTGATCGCGGGTTACGAGGGGCTGGTGCTCAAAATTTAGGCGGCGGCCTCTCGGTCCGAGTGCCGCCGCGCGGCGGCAATCGTCTCAGCCTTGCGCCGCGGCCATCGCGGCGAAGCCGCTTTCGAGGTCGGCGATCAGGTCGGCCGGGTCTTCAAGCCCGATGTGCAGGCGCAGCAGCGTGCCCTCGTGCTTCCACGGCACGGCCGTGCGGCCGTGCTCGGGCCGCGCGCGGACGATCAGGCTCTCGTAGCCGCCCCACGAATAGCCCATCCCGAACAGCTGGAGCCGGTCGAGAAACGCGATCAGCGCCGCATCCGTGACCGGGGCGATCTCGATGGCGAACAGCCCGGACGCGCCCGAGAAATCGCGGCGCCACAGAGCGTGGCCGGGATCGTCCGGCAGCGCGGGGTGCCGCACGCGCGTCACCTCCGGCCGGGCGGCGAGCCAGCGGGCGACTTCGAGCCCGTTCGCCTGGTGGCGGTCGAGCCGCACGGACATGGTCTTCAGGCCGCGATAGGCGAGATAGATGTCGTCCGGCCCGACGCACAGGCCGAGTTGGCGATAGGTATCCTGCAGCGCCGGCCACACGCGCTCCGAGGCGGCGACCGTGCCGATCATCACGTCGGAATGGCCGGAGATGTACTTGGTGCCGGCCTGGATCGAGAGGTCGACGCCGTGGGCGATCGGCTGGAAGAACAGCGGCGTCGCCCAGGTGTTGTCCATCAGGGTGACGATGCCGCGGCGGGCCGCTTCGGCGGTGATCGCCGGCACGTCCTGCATCTCGAACGTGCCGCTGCCGGGCGCCTCGAGGAAGATCGCCCGCGTCTCCGGCCGGATCAGCGCCGCGATGCCGGCGCCCACGGCCGGGTCGTAATAGGTCGTCGTCACGCCGAGCCGCGCCAGCATCCCGTCGCAGAACTTGCGCGTGGGACCGTAGACCGTATCGACCATCAGCAGGTGGTCGCCAGGAGACAGCACGCTCATCAGCGCCAGCGTCACCGCGGCGAGGCCAGAGGGCGCGAGCTTGGTTCCGGCCGCGCCCTCGAGTTCCGTCACGGCATCGGACAGTGCCTCGATGGTGGGGGTGGCGTGGCGGCCGTAGACATAGCGCTGGCGGTCGGCGAGATGGGCCTCCGCGCTCTCGAACAGCACCGTCGAGGCATGAACGACCGGCGGATTGACGAAGCCGTGGAACCGATGGCCGTTGTAGCCGCCGTGCACCACCCGCGTCGCGGGCTTGTGTTCCGGCACCGGGCGGTCGTCGTGCGGCTTCGTCTCGGTCATTTCAGCTCATCCTGCGGCATCAACAGCGAAGGCCGGCCTCTTGCCGGCGTGAAGGCGCGGTCTCCCGGAGCCGGAAACCGCCGTGGCTGCCCTGCCACGGGCCGCGTGAACGGGCTCCAGGACACGTGCCACCACAGGCCGGCGGAAGATCGGCCCGGTCCCGCATAGCCCATCCCGCTCTCTGCGTCGATGGTTGCGCGGCGGGCGGGAGGCGGCCGCCACGTTCGCCGGTCGGGCGTCGGTTCTACCGCTCGACAGGGGAAATGCCGTCGCAATGCACGGATCGGATGTGGATTTGCCTCCGATTGCCTACGAACGAGGCTTGACCGCAATAGGGCAATATCCTGTGATGGAGTCAGGGGGGCTGGCAGGAGACGCCATGGGGGCACGATGCCGCCGTGATGGCGGATGACCGTGAGCCCCTGCCGCCTTATGGCTGCGGAGCCGGCCTTGTCAGAAGGCCCATTCTCCGTCCACCGGATCGCCTCCTGTCGGATCTCAGCGGCAGCGGGCGCGGTTCGTTCGATGTGATCGACCAAGATGGGACCACGTCCAACCATGAAGAATAAATTTCTCTCCGTGATGCTCGGCGCCTCGCTTGCGGTGTCGTCGCTCGCCGCTGCGACCGGCTCCGCCGGTGCCGACACGCTCTCCGACGTGAAAGCGCGTGGCTTCCTCCAGTGCGGCGCGAACACCGGCCTGATCGGCTTCGGCGCGCCGGACGACAAGGGCGAGTGGACCGGCTTCGATGTCGATTTCTGCCGCGCGGTCGCCGCGGCGGTGTTCGGCGACGCCACCAAGGTGAAGTTCACGCCCCTCAACGCCAAGGAGCGCTTCACCGCGCTGCAGACCGGCACCGTCGACGTGCTGGCCCGCAACACCACCTGGACGCTGTCGCGCGATTCCCAGATGGGCCTGATGTTCACCGGCGTCACCTATTATGACGGCCAGGGCTTCATTGTCCGCAAGTCGCTCGGCATCTCGTCGGTGCTGGAGCTGTCCGGCGCCTCGATCTGCGTGCAGACGGGCACGACGACCGAGCTCAACCTCGCCGACTATTTCCGCACCCACAACATGCAGTTCAACCCGGTGGTGTTCGAGAGCGCCGACGAGGCGGTTCGCGCCTATGACGGCGGCCGCTGCGACGCCTTCACCACCGACCAGTCGGGCCTCTATGCCGAGCGCCTGAAGTTCGCCAACCCCGACGACCATATCGTTCTGCCGGAGCTGATCTCCAAGGAGCCGCTCGGTCCCGTCGTCCGCCAGGGCGACGACAAGTGGTTCACGCTGGTGAAGTGGGTCGGCTACGCGATGGTCGACGCCGAGGAAGCCGGCATCACCTCCAAGAACGTCGACGAGATCAAGGGCTCGACCAACAATCCCGACGTGAAGCGCCTGCTCGGCACCGAAGGCGACTTCGGCCAGGGCCTCGGGGTGGACAACGCCTGGGTCTACAACATCGTCAAGCAGGTCGGAAACTACGGCGAGGTGTTCGACCGCAATGTCGGCGCCGGCAGCCGCCTCAACATCGCCCGCGGCCTGAACGCGCTGTGGACCGACAAGGGCCTGCAATACGGCATGCCGGTCCGTTGATCTGAAATGCGGAAGGCGGGAACCCCGGTTCCCGCCTTCCGGCTTCATGGCGAACGTCAACGGGGGCAAGCGAATGGCGATGGAATCGTTGCCGGCGACGGCGAAAGAGAAAGACGCCGGAAAGGGGAGAGGCTCCCTGATCAACGACCCCAAGATACGGGGACTTTTCTTCCAGATCGTGCTGATCGGCCTTGTCGTCGCGGTTGCCTATATCGGCATATCGAACGCGGTGGCCAACCTCCGGGCCCAGAACATCGCCTCGGGCTTCGGGTTCTGGGACAGGCCCGCCGGCTTCGCGATCTCCCAGACGCTGATCGACTATTCCCCGGCATCGAGCTATGGCCGCGCCTTCTTCGTCGGGTTGCTCAACACCCTGCTCGTCGGCGCCGTGGGCGTCGTGCTCGCCACCATCCTCGGCTTCATCGTCGGCATCGCCCGGCTGTCGCCGAACTGGCTCTTGAGCCGCATCGCTACCGCCTATGTCGACGTGCTGCGCAACATTCCCCTGCTGCTGCAGCTGCTGTTCTGGTATTTCGCGGTTCTGAAGAGCCTGCCCGCGCCGCGGCAGAGCCTCGATCTCGGCCTCGGCATCTCGCTCAATATCCGTGGCCTGTTCCTGCCCCGGCCGGTGTTCGGCGAGGGCAGCGGCCTGTTCGACATCGCGGTCGTCGTCGCCATCGTCGCCATTGTCGGCCTGCGCACCTGGGCGCGCCGCCGGCAGGATGCGACGGGCCAGCAGTTCCCGGTGCTTTGGACCTCGCTCGCCCTCATCATCGGCCTGCCGTTGCTGGCGCTCGCCGTCACCGGCTTCCCCGTCCACTTCGACGTGCCGCGGCTTCAGGGCTTCAACTTCGTCGGCGGCATCACGCTCATTCCGGAGCTCGTCGCGCTCATCCTCGGCCTCGTGCTGTTCACGGCCGCGTTCATCGCGGAGATCGTGCGCTCCGGCATCGTCGCGGTCAGCAAGGGGCAGAGCGAAGCCGCCGGCGCGCTCGGCCTCCATACAGGCCAGACGCTGCGGCTCGTGGTGGTTCCGCAGGCGATGCGCGTGATCGTGCCGCCGCTGACGAGCCAGTACCTCAACCTCGTCAAGAACTCGTCGCTCGCGGTGGCGATCGGCTATCCCGACCTCGTCGCCGTGTTCGCCGGTACCGTCCTCAACCAGACGGGCCAGGCGGTGGAGGTGATCACCATCACCATGCTGGTCTACCTGACCATCAGCCTCTCCACGTCGGCCTTCATGAACTGGTTCAACGCGCGCATCGCGCTGGTCGAGCGGTGAGGTAAGCCATGTCTTCCGTCGCCTATGTCCGCACCGAACCCGCCGCCGTCCTGCCTCCGCCCCGGTCCACGACCGGCCCCGCGGCGTGGCTGCGCGCCAACCTGTTCTCGAGCTTCGGCAACGCCGTCCTGACGATCGTCTCGATCTGGCTGCTGTGGTCGATCATCCCGCCGATCCTGAACTTCGCCTTCTTCCACGCGGTGTGGGAGGGCGCGGACCGTGAGGCGTGCCTCGGGCCGGCCGTCGGGGCGTGCTGGCCGTTCGTCGAAGCCAAGATCGGGCAGTTCATCTACGGCGTCTATCCGATCGACCAGCGCTGGCGCGTCGATCTCGTCTATCTGATGCTGGCCGGCAGCCTGATCCCGCTCGCGATCCCGTCGGTGCCCTACAAGGGCTGGAACGCGCTGTTCGTGTTCGTGATCTTCCCGGTGGTGTCGTTCTTCCTGCTATGCGGCGGCTTCGGGCTGCAGCCGGTGGAAACCTCGCTGTGGGGCGGCCTGCTGGTGACGCTGGTGGTCTCCTATGTCGGCATCGTCGCGTCGCTGCCGCTCGGGGTGCTGCTCGCGCTCGGGCGCCGCTCCAGGCTGCCGCTCGTGAAGCTGTTCTGCGTCTCCTTCATCGAGTTCTGGCGCGGCGTGCCCCTGATCACCGTGCTCTTCATGTCGAGCGTGATGCTGCCGCTGTTCATGCCGAACGGCCTGCAGGTCGACAAGCTGCTGCGCGCGCTGATCGGTGTGGTGCTGTTCTCGTCGGCCTACATGGCGGAGGTGGTGCGCGGCGGCCTTCAGGCGGTGCCGAAGGGGCAATATGAGGGCGCGATGGCCGTTGGGCTCGGCTACTGGTCGATGATGCGCCTCGTGGTGCTGCCCCAGGCGCTGAAGCTCGTCATCCCCGGCATCGTGAATACCTTCGTCGGGCTGTTCATGGATACCTCGCTGGTGCTGATCATCGGCATCTTCGACCTGCTCGGCATCATCCAGCGCAACTTCACCGACGCGAAGTGGGCCACGCCGGTCACGAGCTCCACCGGCTACCTGTTCGCGGCGTTGGTGTTCTGGATGTTCTGCTTCGGCATGTCCCGCTACTCCCGCTACATGGAACGCCGGCTCGACGTCGGCCGCCACCGTTGAGCCGCCCGCGGACGGGCAGGGCAGGGGCGCCATCGGCGCCGCCTCCCTCCCGGCCGAACGTTGGACACAGAAGGAGAGTTTCTCCATGACCCAGGTGCAATCATCCGCGGCCGGTGCGGCGATCCAGTCCGAAGTGGTGCCGGATGTCGCCATCGAACTGATCGGCGTCAACAAGTGGTACGGCCAGTTCCATGTGCTGAAGGATATCCACCTCAAGGTGAAGCGGGCGAGCGCATCGTCGTCTGCGGACCGTCCGGATCCGGCAAGTCGACCATGATCCGGTGCATCAACCGGCTGGAGGAACATCAGGCCGGTTCGATCATCGTCGACAATATCGAACTGACCAACGATCTGAAGCGCATCGACGAGGTGCGCCGTGAGGTCGGCATGGTGTTCCAGCACTTCAACCTGTTCCCGCACCTCACCATCCTCGAGAACTGCACGCTCGCCCCGATCTGGGTGCGCAAGATGCCGAAGCGCGAGGCCGAGGAGCTGGCCATGCACTTCCTGACCCGCGTGCGCATTCCCGATCAGGCGAAGAAATATCCGGGCCAGCTCTCTGGCGGACAGCAGCAACGAGTCGCCATCGCCCGCGCGCTGTGCATGCGCCCCAAGGTCATGCTGTTCGACGAGCCGACCTCGGCGCTCGATCCCGAAATGGTGAAAGAGGTGCTCGACACCATGGTCAGCCTCGCCAACGACGGCATGACCATGCTGTGCGTGACCCACGAGATGGGCTTCGCCCGTCAGGTCGCGGACCGGGTGATCTTCATGGATGCCGGCCAGATCGTGGAGCAGAACGAGCCGCAGGCGTTCTTCTCCAATCCCCAGCACGAGCGCACCAAGCTGTTCCTGTCGCAGATCCTGCACTGAGCGGGTCCGCAGCCGGCCGGCGCCCGCTCCCGTCAATGAGTGCCGACGCAAACACGAAGGGCGCCGCGAACCGCGGCGCCCTTGTTCGTTTCGGGCCTGTCGATGGGGCGGCGGTCAGTCCGCCGGGCCGGTGACGACCGGCACGTCGGCCTTGCCGCCCCATTCCGTCCACGAGCCGTCATAGAGACGGACATCGTCCACGCCGATGGTGGCGAGCGCGAGGCTGAGCACCGCGGCCGTCACGCCGGAGCCGCAGGAGGTGATGATCGGGCGGGTCGTGTCGATCCCGGCCTCCGCGAACAGGCGCGCGATCTCGGCCGGCGGCTTCATCCGCCCGTTCTCGATCAGGAGCGTGAAGGGCAGGTTGCGCGCGCCCGGCATGTGGCCGCAGCGCAGGCCCGGCCGCGGCTCGGGCGTGGTGCCGACGAAGCGGTCAGCGGGCCGGGCATCGGCGACCACGGCGGAGCCCGTCGCGAGGGCGGCCTTCACGTCG